>CAUZQF010000119.1:0-7374 GCA_963581905.1 Dehalococcoidia bacterium | reverse complement strand
AGTGGTGCGCCACCCCTGAGTAGGTGAGTGGCAAAACTGTGTCGTAAAGTATGCGGCGTAATCTTCTTCTCAATGCCTGCGCGCTTGGCGTGTCCCTTGAGGATCAGCCAAAAGCCCTGGCGAGTCAGACGTTCGCCCCGTCGGTTCAGGAAGAGGGAAGGTCCAGACTTCTGATTGGATATATGTGGCCTGCCATCTGCCAAATAGACCTTAATAACGTCCACGGCGTTCTGGTGAATGGGTATTACCCGCTCCTTGGCGCCTTTGCCGTAACAACGAACTGAGCCCTGTTCAAGGTTCACGTCGTCGATGTCCAGTGACACCAGCTCCGTAACTCGCAAGCCGCTGGCATACAGGAGCTCCAGCATGCCCTGGTCCCGCTTGACGTCGGGAGTGTCTCCCCTGGACACAGAGCGGAGCAGCTCCTCCACCTCTTCTACGGTCAGAGCCTCCGGCAGGGATCTGCCTATCCTAGGAGAGCTCAGGTTTTCGGTGGGATCTTTCGAAATCACGCCCTCATCCAGCAGGTAGCCGAACAGAGACTTGGCCGAGGCGACCTTTCGCGCACGAGTAGTATCGGAGTAACCCCGGTCGTGAAGGCGGAGAAGGTACGATGTCATTATCTCGCCAACGACTTCCTCCCACCCAAAATTGTCCTCTGGGTGGGAGGTTTCAAGGTACTCTGTTAGCTGGTTGAGGTCGTTTCGGTAAGCAACAAGAGTGTTGGGGGAAACGCCCCTCTCAACCGTCATGTACTCTAGGAAGCGTTTTACATCTTCCCGCATATGCCTTCCTCGATAGGTAACTTTGAAAGTATTTTTTATATTACCATAACAATCGGAAAGTTGCCGCTAGGAGATTGGCTTGACATGGCCAAATCACCCCGCTACCTTAATGTGGCTTTCAACCGAAGGGAAGCTCCTTTACGGACAGTCGGTTGATTTAGTGCGGAAGCCTGTATACAGTCGCTGGGGGCGATTGTGTTGTGGCCATTAAGATGATGAAAACAACCGATATCCACCAATCCTTAATTGCGGTATTTGCATGATCGAAATTGAAGTAGGACCTAATCTAGTAGGTTTGGGATCTTTCCTGCTGAGTTGGCACGGATTATTCAGCTTTATTGCTGTAGCTTCCGCCGTTTTCTTAGTGGGAAGATGGGCGCCGTTAAAGGGCATAGACCCTGACATTATTTACTCCATAGCCATCTGGGCCATAATCGGTGGGGTAATCGGCGCGCGCCTGGTTCACGTAATAGACAGATGGGAGGATGTATATCAGTTCAACCCGATTCAAATTTTATACATCTGGACTGGTGGCATAGGCCTTTGGGGCGGCATTCTCGGCGGCACTATCGGTGGCTTCGCCTACGCGATCTTGGCCAAGCATCCGGTTGGCATTATCGCCGATTTAACAGCCCCCGTGATGCTCTTTTCGCAGTCTATAGGCCGACTCGGCGATTTTGTTAACGGCGAGCATTGCGCCAAGCCAGCTGCTGATTTCATCTTTGGGTTTATCTGGACCCATCCAGCCACCGATGCTATCAGCGCGGGATGCGCCTACGGCTACCGCGAGCTCTTAAACGGCGAGCTAATAAACGCAATAGCTGTGCAGCCCGTGATTGCGTACGAGATAATCTGGAACCTATTGGCTCTAGTGCTGATCTGGAAGCTTAGAGACAGGATCCGGCCCGCAGGAATGCTCTTTACTCTGTACCTGGCTCTCTATGCCGTGGGCCGATTCGCAATTTCCTTCCTGAGGATTGAGACAATAAACGAAAGAGCCTTCGGGTTACAAGAATCCCATCTAATTGCGATTATGGTATTGGCCATCACGATACCGATCTTGATCATCAAGGCAAGGCCGGCATCAAGAATTCAAGTGGCGTCAGATGGCAGTCCGCTTGAGCCGCCAACGAGAACCGAACGAGGCACAAGAGCGCAGCGACGTCGCAGGCAGAGGGACCAGTAATCCTGTAAATTCGAGTTGTATTTCCCAACAGATAGTGATTTTGAAGCGCTCCCTACCGAAATAGGGAGCGCTTTTGTTTACTGTCCTGTAACGAGTCTATAGACTGAAACCGTGTACCACAAATAAACGATAAAAATATATTAGGGGGTGGAATGTGGTAACAAAATGGGGTCTGATAAGTCTTGGAAGACACAGCGACATAAAAATCGCGCCTGCGATTAATCAGGCATCAGGCGCGGGCTTCGCAGCTGTCTTCAGCCGGGACATGGCAACAGCTGAGGCCTTCGCAGAAAAGCATGGTGTTGACGCAGCATACGACTCCCTGGATGCGATGCTGGCAGACACGAACGTTGATGCCGTCTTCGTGGCATCACCCAATTTCCTGCATGCTGAGCACACGATAGCCGCCGCCAGGGCGGGGAAGCATGTGCTTTCTGAAAAACCCATGGCCACCAGCGTATCCGACGCGGCTGAAATGGTTACCGAGTGCGACAAGCATGGCGTGAAACTGGGCGTCGGCTTTCACCTGAGGTTCCATCCGGGCCACATAAAGGCAAAGGAGCTTCTGGACCAGAAGGCGTTGGGCGAGGTCTCGCTAGTACAGGGGCAGTGGTGCCTTGGGCAGCGAGGGGTCGTTAACCCGCCCGTTCGCACCGGTCGCTCTCAGTGGTGGGGAGACCCCAAGATGATAGGCGGCGCGTCCACCCTCATGGGAACCGGCGTGCATGTCATAGATATCCTCCAGTTCATGACAGGCAAGACCATTGCCGAGGTTGCGGCCCTGACTGACGGCCAGACCGAGGAGAGCCCACTGGAGCAGGCTGCGTCCATCTCAATGCGTTTTGAAGACGGCACCATGGGGTCTATCACTGTTGGTCGCCGCGTACCGGAGTCGGAAAACGACGCCATGATATATGGTAGCCAAGGAAGGATTGCGCTGCGTGGCACCCTATGGGAGGCCTGTACGGGCATGTTGGAGGTCGACACGGAGACTTTCCAGATGTCCGAGTCCTATGACGACGGCCTGCAGGAGCTGTACAAGCGACAGATCGAGGAATTTAGCAAGGCGCTGCAAAACGACCAGGAGTTCCGAGCATCGGGAGTGGACGGCCTGCGAGTGGTGGAGGTCACGTCTGCCATCATAGAGTCTGCGGCCACGGGACGCGCAGTGAAGGTAGAGAGAGCTGCACTCTAGCTGGACTATCGAGCCGGGCGAAAGTCCGTCACCATAAGCTGAAGCTTCGGCTGATAGCTCCACGTGTCCATGCTCACGGTGTACACGAGGTCCACGCCATTTTGGGCATCGCCGATCTTGTCACCTTGACGAAAGGCGATGGCCCCGAACGCTGCGCCGTCGTTATAGACTCGCATCTTCAGGTGGCGGCCCTGGCCCCCTACCTGGCGGGACTCCACAACGCGGGCGTTCCGAGTCATGAAGACTGGCGCGCGGTTGGCCTCGCCGAAGGGTGCCAGCGATTGAATAAAGTCGAAATTCTCTCTGGTGAACATGGACAAAGGGACTTCACAGTCGATATTGATGGCAGGTGCCAGGTCAACATCGCGCAATTTCTCATCGGCCCATGTGTATAGCTTTTCCTCTAGGACGGGCAGGGAAGCAGTGGGTATGGTGAAGCCAGCCGCCTGATGGTGTCCGCCTGATTTCACGTAGAGATCCTGACCCTCTCTGATGGCCTCGATCATGTTGAACTCTGGAATGCTGCGGGCGCTGGCCCTACTGAGTTCGCCTGCGGTGGAAATGGCTATGGCTGGCCGGTAATACTGCTCGGACAGCCTTCCTGCAATTAGCCCCAAAATTCCCGGTATCCAGTCGTCACTTTTGACAATCAGGATAGACGGTAGGCTGCCGCTACGGATCTGGGCATCCAATTGGCTGTTGGCCTGCTCCATTGACTGCTCCGTGAGCGATTGACGTTCAGAGTTTTTGTGTTCAAGTTTGCTTGCTAATTCCTGCGCCTTGGACGAATCGGTGGCAGTGAGCAGTTCGAGGCTCATCATGGCATTTCCCAGCCTTCCGGCGACATTGAGCCGGGGGATTAAGCCGAAGGACAAGGACTCCGTGTCCAATGAGCCGAACTTCAACTTGGCACTCTCAGCTAGTGCCCTGAGACCTATATTTTGTGTTTTGTTTAGCTTTTCTAGGCCCATTTTTACGAAGAACCTGTTCTCCCCGGTGAGTGGGCCAACGTCGGCTACCGTTCCCAGGGCCACAAGCTCCAGCAGATGGTCTGGCCAGGGCAGTCCCATGTCCTCGTACAAAGCCTCAATCAGCTTGAAGGCCACGCCAACTCCGGTCAGCCCAAGAAAGGGGTATGCCGAGTCCGGATGGTTGGGATTAAGAATCGCACATGCCGCTGGAAGAGTGGGCAGCACAGAGTGGTGGTCCGTAATTATGGTCTCGATTCCCATGTTGGCAGCCAGGTCAACTTCTGAGATAGAAGTTGTGCCGCAGTCCACGGTTATTAGCAGAGTCACACCCTGCTCTTTCAGGTAACGAACAGCGTCTGGATTTAGCCCGTGGCCCTCGTCGACGCGGTCAGGCAGGTACGGCACCACTGCGCCGCCAATGTCCTTCAGCGCGTTGATGAGCAGGGCCGTGCCGGTGATGCCGTCGGCGTCAAAGTCGCCAAATATGCCTATGGTCTCTTTAGACTCCACTGCGCGACGTAAGCGAGATACAGCGATATCCATGTCGGGGAACATGAGAGGGTCGTATGATGCGCCACGGTCGGCGTTGAGGTAAGGGGCGATATCGGCCTGTGTGCGGACGCCGCGACTGTATAGAAGGCGCGAGTGAAAAGATGGAAGTCCTAGCTCCTGGGTGAAGCCTGCGGGCGGAGCGGCAGACATTAGCCATTTCTTAGAAATCATAATTCATATAAGGCCGCATGGCTCGGAGCGAAAGAAGAGTACCCGTCACGCGGCGGTTTCAAATACTGGCACCTCTTAGAAGAGGGCAGGCTAGGGCATGGGAGCGGCCTATTACCCTTGGAAGGCCTGATACACCAGGGATGCGTTATGGCCACCGAATCCGAATGAGTTGGTCATGGCGGCCCTGATGACGCCCTTTCGTGCAACGTTAGGCGTGTAATCAAGATCGCAATCAGGGTCTGCATTGTCCAGGTTAATGGTCGGCGGTATGACCGATTTGACTATAGCCATAACCGAAATGGCAGACTCAAGTGCACCACTGGCACCCAAAAGATGGCCCGTCATGGACTTGGTGGAGCTGATAGGTATCTTGTATACCTCTTCGTTGAATACGCCCTTCATGGCCATTGTTTCGTACTTGTCGTTCAGCGGGGTAGAGGTGCCATGGGCGTTAATGTAACCAATCTCTTCTGGCTGCAGACCGGCCTTCTTCAGAGCGATTCGCATAGCTCGGGAAGCGCCCTCGCCTTCAGGGGCAGGCTGCGTGATGTGGTTCGCGTCTGCAGTGGACCCATAGCCCACCAGCTCTGCGATAGGCGTTGCGCCTCGGCCAATGGCGTTTTCGATGGTCTCAAGCACCAGCACTGCGGCACCCTCGCCCAGAACAAACCCGTCCCTGTCTACGTCGAAGGGCCTTGACGCGGCTTTGGGATCGTCGTTACGGGTGGATAGCGCCATGCAGGAGTTGAATCCGGCTACGCCTATGGGGCAGATGGCTGCTTCTGCGCCTCCTGCCAAGACGACGTCGGCGTCACCGTGTTGGAGCGCTTCAAGCGCCTGACCAATGGCGTCGGCACCGCTTGAGCATGCGGATACTGTCGAGTAGTTGGCGCCCTTGGCGCCCATCATGATTGATACCTGGCCTGAGGCCATATCCGGCAGCATCATCGGCACCAGGAAGGGACTAACGCGGGACGGCCCCCGCTCGTTCAGCACTCCGATCTGCTCAGATAGGGTCATGATTCCGCCTATGCCGCTGGATATCATGACGGATACGCGGGTGCAGTTTTCAGGATTAATTTTCAGGTTCGAATGCTCTACAGCCTCCAGTGTGGCGGCTGCGGCCAGCTGTACGAAGCGGTCCATTCGGCGGGCCTGCTTCTTTCCTACGTAGTCTTCGGGTGCGAATCCCTTCACCTCGGCGGCGATGTTTGTCTGGAACCCTTCGGTATCGAAGGACGTAATATGGTCAATTCCAGATTCACCGGCCAGTAAGGCCTTCCAGGTAGACTTTCTGTCGAGCCCCAGAGGGCTAATGACTCCTATTCCGGTCACCACAACTCGACTTTTCATTCTTATATTCTCCAGAATATCCCCCAGGCTCTTAGGCCGTGAAAAGGGGGAAGTATTGGTTCACGTAGGGTGCTAATAAATACGAAAGAATTAGAATCTGAGGCATTATAACAAAGGGTAAGCTGCAAGAAATACTATAAAGAGGCCATACTTTGTTTAAAAGGTCCATTTTGCTGTAATTACAGGTTCGGTTTTATCCTGCCAAGCTAAACACAACGTAAAGGCCTAACAACGGCTTCGACAAGTGCTCTATGTATCTTAAACCGTCCAGTGACAGACCATAGATTTGGGTAAGATGAGAGCTTTAAAACACCTATTCTAAACGGTAAAAAAAGAATAAAATACTCTTCCTAATTAAGTGCTTAACAAGCTGATATAGGCGTCCATAGGATTTCGGGGGATTCTTGCGGACGGCTAAACGACACTTCGATAAGTTTTATACGAATATTGGAGTAGAACCAGAAGTTAATGGCGCGTTCTGAAGGCCTAAATTGCTAGCGAGTCAGCTGATTTACTGGCTTTACCGACCTCACAAACTAATGAGTTG
Organism: Dehalococcoidia bacterium; assembly: GCA_963581905.1. Classification (GTDB taxonomy): domain Bacteria; phylum Chloroflexota; class Dehalococcoidia; order Lucifugimonadales; family JADFKI01; genus Casp-Chloro-G4. Next base: position 614 of record CAUZQF010000119.1, on the reverse strand, counting down.
CTTCGGCCACGTAGACTTCTGTAAGCGCGTCCTTCAGGGCCGATTCGGAAACGGGGAATCGCACTGACCGTGTTGTGCCGGAAGCCTGCCCACCTGCCAGCGCCTCGAAAATGCCCGTCGATGCATCAATGGCCAGGCCCAATGTGATTGCCTTGCCCTCGTCCCACGTTAGAGACCAGGCGCATTCGAAAAACAGGGCGTCCTCTGCAAGAAGGGAAGGGCGGACGGCTGCGCCACGGGTGGTATCCAATTCACCGCCACCGGTGAGCAACTGCTCGTTGACGTCTTCCAGCAGTGAGCAGACAAGCGTATCGAGCGTGTCCGCCTCTACCCATAGGCGGCTCAGGTGGCCGGCGTAGGACTCGTCCACCGGTAGCTGGTCCTTTACGCGGTCAATGAAGTCCAAGGCTTCCGTGTGGTAACCGACAAGCTGCTTGGCCCTCTCCAGCCACGCGTTTGCTTCAGTCATGGCCGACCTCTCCACTGGTGATTGGTGTTGTTTGTGGCGCGCTGTCCATGAGTATGGCCCTGGCAGGCGCGCCGTCGCACCCGTGTAACCGCAGGGGCAGGCACACCAACCAGTAGTTACCTGGCTCGATGCTGTCCAAGGCCAG
>CAUZQF010000118.1:0-7399 GCA_963581905.1 Dehalococcoidia bacterium | reverse complement strand
CTCACCGACGCCAACTCCAACTGCGACCCAGCTGCTAGGCTTGGCCCTCCTGCCAACCGGCGTTCCCCGAGCGCAGCCCGCACCAACAGTCGCACGAAATACGACACCTCGGCCAACTGCCACGCCCAACGCCGCGCGGCTAGATGCCGAACGTCTGTCCACAGAAGCCATGGAGTACCTCACCAACTTTATCGACGAATACAGCACCAGGGCCAGCGGCTCTCCTGAGGAGCTGGTCGCGGCCGAGTTTCTAAAGGATGAGATGGCAGCGATGGGTTATAAGGCCGTGTTACAGGACTTTACGATTGAGCTATTATCCAGGGAATTTCCGTTCCTTACGGTGCCAGAATCAGACACGACTCCTGAAGAGCTAGAGATTAGAGCGCAGCCCATGTCCAACAGCAGCCTAGGTGACGTGACCGCGCCTCTTGTCTTCGTGCAAATGGCTTTCGAGGAGGATATTGAAGGTGTAGACCTCACAGGTTCGATTGCCTTGATTGAGCGAGGCTTGATTACCTTTCAGGAGAAGGTAAGTCGAGTTTCGGAGGCGGGCGCAGTGGGCGCTATCGTCTTCAATAACACTCCAGGAGGGTTTGCCGGTGCACTAAGTGAACTCAGTGCTATTCCAGCGATCTCCATCACTCAAGAGGACGGTCTCGACCTGCTGGCAAGGCTCGATTCAAGAGAAGAGGTTCCTGCCAACATAAGAGTCCAGCACGATAGCATGCCCAGCCAGAACGTCGTAGCGGAAAAGGCAGGCACGGCAGGCAAAGGCGTTGTGATCCTCGGCGCCCACTACGACACCGTGGAGGACACCCAGGCGGCCAACGACAACAGCACCGGCGTGACTTCTCTAATACTAATGGCGAAGGAGCTTCAGGACACAGAGTTTCCGTATACCCTGAGGTTCGTGTTTTTCGGAGTCGAGGAAATTGGACTCTTCGGCAGTCGACACTATGTCAGCAGCCTTTCGGAGGCAGAGCGCTCAGACATCATCGCCATGCTGAATTTCGACTCACTGGGTGCTGGTGAGGCGTCCGTGCTAGGGGGCACCGAACTGGTTAGCATGGCCACAAAGTACTCCAGCGACAACGGGCTATTCATATCAATCAGTCCCGGACTTACCGGAGGCAGCAGCGATCACACACCATTCGTGGCCGTAGACATACCAGCCATTTTCTTCTTTGGAGACGATTTCTCTCGCATAAATTCCCCCAGGGACACTCTGGCATTCGTCGATCCGGATATCATGGGCAGGCAGATGGTTTTGGGCATGGGGCTTTTGGACCTACTGGCAGAGGCGGAAGAATAGAGGCGAGTACTGGTGTCGATTATGGTCGAAGATGTTACCCTGCTTAAGAGACTATCACGCCCGAAACGGCTGCCTTGTTAGCCGGTTCCTTCATGAAACTTTGAATAGCTTTTCGGCGTGGGAGCGGCTTGTTAACTTGTCGATAAGTAGCATATAATTAGTGATAGCGGCCTGCAAACTGCAACGGAAGACCAATCTCGTTCGACTCTGTGGCATGCCGTGCAAACTAGTTTATGTATAGATAGATATGTATAAAAAAGACTTATGACGACTAGTAAAAGAGACTACTACGACATACTCAGCGTCGCCAAAGGTGCCTCTGACGAGGACATCAAGAAGGCTTTTCGCAAGCTGGCCATGGAGTTCCACCCTGACCGCAACAGGCGCGAGGGTGCGGAAGCTAAGTTCAAGGAAATAAACGAGGCCTACCAGGTCCTTTCCGACACAGAAAAACGTGGTGCCTACGACCGATTCGGCCACGCCGGTGTCACAGGAAACGGCAACGGGAAAGGCTTCGAAGGCTACGAGAACTTCGGCGGCTTCGGAGACATTTTTGAAGCGTTCTTTGGTGGATTTGGTGGCAACACCCGGTCACGGTCAAACGCCGCCCGACGCGGGTCCGACCTGCAGTACTCTATGTCCCTCGATTTCGAGCAGGCTGTCTTTGGCGTCGACCACGATGTCGAATTGCAGCGCACAGAGACGTGCAGCAGCTGCCACGGCACCAAAAGCAAGGACGGAGCCACACCAGCAAACTGCTCAAATTGCGAGGGTCTTGGCGAGGTCCGCAGGGCCCACCAGAGCGTCTTCGGTCAGTTTGTTCAGGTGGTGCCTTGCAACGTGTGCAGTGGCAAGGGTGCCATCATTACCGATCCCTGCACTCAGTGCCGAGGCTCGGGACGTGAGCAGCGAGTCCGCAAGCTGGAAGTATCCATCCCAGGCGGCATCGAAGAGGGCACTCAGGTGCGACTACGAGGCGAAGGCGAACAGGGCCTCAACGGTGGTCCTCCTGGCGACCTCTACGTCGTTGTCCGAATCAAGCCACACAAGATTTTCCGGCGGGAAGGCAACGACATCGTTTACACACTGCCTCTGAACATCTCGCAGGCAGCGCTGGGCGCCAATGTCATGATACCCACGCTCAAAGGCGAGGCCGAGATGGAGATCCCAGGCGGGACTCAGTCCGGGCAGTCCTTCCGCCTCAAGGGCAAGGGTGTGCCATACCTTCGCAGCAAGCGCAGGGGCGACCAGATAGTAAACGTCTTCGTCAATACGCCAATGCAATTGACGAAAGAGCAGCAGGACCTGTTCCAGCAGTTGGCAGAGAGCTTCGGCGACGGGACCAAGGCTGACCATCCGCCAGATAAGGGCATATTCACCAAGATAAAAGACACCTTCGTGAACGAATAGCAGATAGCCCAGTTCAAGAGGCCATATAAGTGGTATTCTTTATAGGCGAGCCGACAGACCGGTTCGCCTATATTTTTATGAGGCCAAAAAACATTGAAGTGGTTGCAGCTTAGCGTCAGCACTCCCCCGGAATTTGTTGAGCCCCTGTCCCAGATCTTCTACAGGTACGGCCACGGCGGCGTTGCGGTAGAGCAGCCCGGCGGATACAACCCCGACGAGGGCGAGACTCTGGACCCCACTCAGTGGGTTACGGTGACCACTTATCTGCCGATAAACGACTCTACGAAAGAGCGACGGAACCACATCGATGTGGGCGTGCGCTTAGTGGCTCACGTGTCACCAGTGGAAGGCCTTGAAGAGCGGGAAATCGAAGAAGAGGAATGGCAGGACGCCTGGAAGGAACACTTTGACGTGCTGCACATTACCGACAGGGTAGTGATCGCGCCCTCTTGGAAAGAGTACACCGCGAAGCCCCACGAGGCTGTCATTACGCTAGACCCCGGCATGGCCTTCGGAACGGGACATCACCCCACCACCAGGATGTGCCTGGAGCAGCTAGACAAGCTTGTGAAGCCGGGCATGGACCTCATAGACGTGGGCTGCGGCTCCAGCATTCTATCCATCGCGGCGGCCAAGCTCGGCGCAAGGCACGTCTTTGGCATCGAGATTGACTCGGTTGCCGTCAATGTGGCCAAGCAGAACATTCGCGACAACGACCTGGAGCACACCATACGCCCGGTCCAGGGCAGCCTTCCCCATCCCGACGTAATGGCCGACGCCTATGACATTGCTATCGCCAACATATCTGCCAAGATAGTCATCGAGATCTCCAGCGAGCTAGTCAGAGCCACGAAGCCCGGCGGAAAGATCATCGCCTCAGGCATTCTGGACGAGAATAAGACAGGCCCGATCGACGCCTTAACGGCTGCCGGGGCCACGCTTGAGAGCACCCTGGTCGACGGCGACTGGGTGACCCTCATCTGCACCGTAAGCTAGGCCCGTGCAACGCTTCTTCGTCCCGCCGGAGTGCATCGTCGAAGACAACGTAACGCTTCCTGCGGAGGTCGCAAGTCAGCTGAGTCGGGTGCTCAGGGCACGCCTCGGAGATGAGATCGTTGTGCTCGACAACACGGGTATGGAGTACCTGATCAAGCTTGATGCCGTATACAAGGACTCGGCGTCCGGCACTGTCATCGGCAAGAGCCAGAGCTATGGCGAACCCTACGTCGCTATCACGATCTACCAGGGCATCCTCAAGGCAGATCGCTTCGAGTACGTGCTGCAAAAAGGCTCGGAGTTAGGCATCACGTCTTTCGTTCCGATGAACTGCCACCGCACCATTTCCCAAAACAGCCCTTCTCCCTCCAGATATACACGCTGGCGAAAGATCATCACTGAGGCTGCAGAGCAGTCAGGGCGCGGCCGACTGCCAGTCCTTCACGAGGTCATCGACTTCGACTCAGCCTGCGAAAAGACCACCGGCGTCTCCCTAATACCTTGGGAGGAGGAAAGGGCCATTAGCCTGAAATCGAGCCTCACTGACTGGGCATCAGCCGCCGAAGCTCCCTCATCAATAAATATCATTATTGGTCCAGAGGGTGGTTTCACTGCCGACGAGGTGGAGCTGGCCAAAAAGAACGGCATCACCCCTATTACGCTGGGCCACCGAATCCTCCGCGCCGAAACGGCGGGTCTTGTGACGGCAACAGCGGTGCTTTACGAGCTTGGTGAACTGGGCGGCTAGCTTGTGCATCGCTGGCTCCGGGCCTTAGTGCCGCCTATCAACAACGTTCGCCCGGAGCGCCGATTTCATCGAACATCCTCGCCTCGACAAAGCCTGAACCTGTCGAAGGGCAGCGCCCTCTGTAACGAATTCTCGACTAATCAGGGATTGTTTTGTTCCCTTGGCCAGACCAGGCGCAGGAAACTATGACAGGGTCGTACCCGTTATACGAAAAATATGAAATTTACTCCGGTCGGGGTGCGCGTCCAAGAAGACTGGCAATGGCTTCGTCCAGAGGCACATTCTCGAATAGAACACTGTACATCGCCTGCGTAATAGGCATATCAACGCCAAGCTGCTTGGAAAGCGCCATAGCCGCAGCCGTGGTGTTCACTCCCTCTGCGACATTCACCATTGATTCGCGAATCTCCTGAAGGGACTCTCCCTTCGCAAGTCGCTCGCCAACCGAATGGTTCCGGCTTAAAGTGCTTGAGCATGTGGCCACCAGATCACCCAGGCCAGCCAGACCGGACAGCGTAAGGGGATTTGCACCGGCTGCCGCAGCAAGGCGTCCGATCTCTGCCAGACCTCGTGTCATGAAGACAGCCTTGGCGTTGTCTCCTAGCTCTTTGCCGTCACACACACCCGCTCCCAGCGCGATGATGTTCTTCAGCGCGCCACCGAACTCGACACCAACAATATCGTCGTTGGTATAGACGCGCAGCCTGGGTGGAGAGTTGATTATCTCCTGAGCCTTGACGGCCGCAGCCTGGTTTTGAGACGCAACGACTGTCGAAGAAGGCTTTCCCAGCACGATCTCCCGGGCAAGATTAGGCCCCGACAGCGCGCAGATGTTGTCCCTCATGTCGCTGGGCAGCTCTTCCGTCAGCACCTGGCTCATTCTCAGGCCAGAGTCTATCTCCAGTCCCTTGGTTGCGCTGACCGCCACCGCATCAGGGTTGAATGCCGACGCCACACGACGAACGTTATCTCTGAACGTGCTGGATGGAACGGCGATCAGCACCAGGTCGGATTCAGAGAATGCTTCTTCTGCTGATGAGGTGATCAGAAGATTAGGAGGGAACTTGGTGCCCGGAAGAAAGCGACGGTTTTCGCCATCTCGGTTCAGGAGTTCGGCCTCGTCCGACGTACGCGCCCAGAGCGTCACCGACTGACCGTCTTGGGCAAGGACCGTCGCCAGGGTGGTACCCCAGCTGGTCGTGCCTACTACGCCGACTTTGGCCATCGAAAGCCCTTACGTCTTTCTTTAACCGGGTCATCTGAGGAGGCATCGACTGATTCGCCGATCTTTCGCTCCTCACCCTTGACCAGTCTCTGGATATTGTCCCAGTGCCGACCTATTACTATCGAACCGCCAAAAATGCTGTACCAGATGTATTCGGCCGGAGCTAGATCAAGCACGATGAGAATCGCCAGTGTAACTACTCCGAACAGGGTGCCGAGAATGGAACCCAGAGAAACCCAGCGAGTCGAAGCAATCGTCGCAACGCCAGCAATGGCGGCTACCAGCCCTGCCCAGGGGGACAGAATCATCAGGCCTCCGAGTCCCGGCGCGGTGCCTCTACCGCCTCTGAAGCCCGCGTATGCTGGCCAGTTGTGGCCAATAAGCGCAGCGAGAGCCGCAGCTACCTCAGCAGCAGGGACGTCGAAGAATATACGAGTCAGCGCTACAGCTATAATTGACTTACTCATGTCCAGGAGAAGCGCCAGCGCGGCCGACTTCACGCCTACGGTACGCAGCACATTGGTCATGCCCGTCTTGCCGCTGCCGTAGTCCCGGACGTCAACCCGCTTGACCAGCCAACCTAGAATCAGTCCAAAGGGTATTGCCCCCAGCAGGTAGCCGACGGGGACCATGACCAGAAAGGCCATTACTGTTCTCCCCTGCCCTTGAACCGCATTCTCAGTGGGCTGCCTCTGAACTCGTATGCCCCGCGAATGGTGTTCTCCAGATATCTGGCGTATGAAAAGTGGACCATCTCCGAGCTGTTCACATAGAAAGTGAAGCTGGGAGGACTGGTCTTGTCCATGGTGACGCCGTAAATCTTCAACGACCTGCGACTGCTCAGGGCTGGAGGATGCTCCGCCACAGCATTCATAATCTGACGTCTGAGGTCGTACCTCGGCACACCCTTGCTCCACTCCAGGTAAACGTCCTTGGCAGTATCCAGAAGCTCGTTGATTCCAGTGCCATCTAGTGCGGAGATCAAGCATATGGGCGCGTATGAGGCAAACCTGAAGCGGTCCCGCACGGATTGCACAGCCTCGTCTGCAGTGATACCCATCTCTTTAGCGAGGTCCCACTTATTGACGGCCAGGACAATTCCTTTGAATCCGTCAAGGATGTACTTCGCAATATGGGTGTCCTGGCTAGCTGCTAGCTCAGAGGCGTCCATCAGAAGCACGGCAACGTCTGCCCTGTCGATAGCGCGCATGGATCGCAAGACGCTGTACCGCTCAATGCCGCGATCGACACTACCTCTGCGGCGTATGCCAGCCGTGTCGATCAGCAGAGTAGACCAATCGTTATGGATCACAAGAGAGTCCAGCGTGTCTCTGGTCGTGCCTGGGATATCGCTGACTATAGCGCGACTCTCGCCCGCTATGGCGTTCAGCAACAGGGATTTGCCAACGTTGGGCCTGCCTACGATTGCAAGCTTCAGGTCGGAATCCGGCTCTGGGAACCCCGGGTCGTCTGAAAAATGGCTGATAACCTCCGCCATCACCTCATCTATGCCGTAGTTGTGATACGCACTGATGGGTATAGGGTCACCCATGCCAAGCTCGTAGAACTCGACCGAATCAGCCGCACGTTTGTCGTTGTCCGACTTGTTGGCTGCCAGCACGATGGGCTTGTCCGTGCGTCGCAGGGCATCCGCCACATCTACGTCGCCGGGAGTAACGCCGGTGCTTGCATCTGCCAGCATGATAAT
>CAUZQF010000117.1:0-7417 GCA_963581905.1 Dehalococcoidia bacterium | reverse complement strand
AACTGTTCTGCAACTTGAACCTTTTCGAGCCGCCGCACCTGAGTATCAAACGCTTGGGCGCGACGGCTCGCTATCGTAACCGGGTAGGTAAAGCTACGTCTTCGGTAACCTACTCCACAGGGTCCAAGCCGAGGGCAATGCGTCCGTTGAAGGAGTGCTTCTTGCGCTCCTGGAATGGATGGTATTGGGATGTGGCAGCACCCACCTCATCAATAGCCAGCAACGGCCATTCATTTGATGCCGCTCCAAACCATGGCCTCTAATTGGCTATGGCAATTCTCCTATGCGGCGTGCTTGACGGCTTCAGGGCGCGTTGCTACACTCGCTGCCGAGCCACGACAAGGCTTCTTGGCGATAAAATATGGAGGGTTTCAAATGATCTACGGCGCGATAACAAATTCCTGGAGGCAGCATCTTGCCGACAACGATCTGCCCGGTCTGGTGACGGAGGCCAAGAAGCGTGGAGCAAAGCACGTAGAGCTGAGGCAGACCTGCCTGGGCGGGTGCGAAACTGGCGAGGGAGAGGACTGGCGGCCTGTTATGGGAGAGCTCGAATCGCTGGTGTCAGCTAACCAAGACATCACCTTTAACCTGGCTCTGGCCTGGCCCTGTCTCACCGAGAAGACGGACCCTGTAGGAGAGCAGTTTCAGGCGGCATTGGCAGCAGCCAAGCTAGTGAATCCGCAGTCGCCACACCTACGCATCGTCGATCCTGCGCGCTTTGAGAAGGCTTGGGAGACGCCTGACGACCTGCCTGAAGAAGCAATGGACCTGGTGGGCATGACAAGAGAAGCGGCTCGCCAAGGCGTTACGTTTTCCATTGAAAACTCGGGGCAACCCATACGAAGCATGGCCTTACTAGTCAGAGAGATTCGATCGAAACTGACCAACGACGAAGGCGCGCGCCTGGGGATTTGCACCGACGCCACGAACCAGCTGAGGGGCTACCCGGACAGCGATCCCATAGGCGAGATCGATGCGCTCCCGCTGGACATGATCAAGATTGTGCACTTCAAGCAGGCTGTCGACGGGACAGCAATCCCGACCGTGGATGTCGGCGACGTCGATTGCACCCGCATGCAGAAGATGCTTGAGGATAAGGGTTACATGGGCGAGGCCATCATGGAGATACCGCCCCATGACCAAGTCTTCGACAATCTTTCGGCCAGCTTCTCGTTTCTACAGGCGACAGCCTCAGCCAGCTAGTAAGAAAGAAGAGTAAGCGTGTAAGACGAATTGGGACAGGCCGCTAAGGCATTGCCGTCTGTTCCAATTCCTTACTTCTCCCAGACCTCACTCCCTATTGTTCAGCCCTTAATGCTCCCGGTGCTTCACAGCCCTGTAGAGATATAGACCTGCGGCCATAGCATTTCCACCTAACACAGCCCCGGACATCATACCCACAAACATGTGTGTCCGAGATAACACTTGAAGTCTTGTGACGCCCGCAAACAGCGCGTAATGGGTCTCCACTCCTCGTATCTCGTTAACCACCCAGGCGGTTGTTACGGCCGCTATCAAAATATAGACAGCAAACACAAGCTGAGTCTTTCGAGCACTATGAGTGTTCCACCAGGAAAATGCTGTTGGCACCGCCGCCGCTAACCCTACTATCAGAGCTTGGAGGAAAAACTCCAAGCCCAAACTTAAGTCTCTAGTGTTAACAGTGACTTCAAATGCTCTCCAGACGAGGAAACTTAGTACTAATGCTGAGGACAGCCCAAGGGCGCTGCGGGCCAAGAAGGTGATCAGTAGAACAATTGTCATATATATTTTGTTGCTTTCAGATGCACAACCTGCGATGGTTGGCGGCTAAATTTCGTCGCGAAGCATAACGCCAGAGGGGCTCGTCATGTCTCTAAGCCCTCTGGCGTTACGTTATCTCAAAAACAGGTCCAACGGATGTAGCCTTAACTACCGGCCTATCAAGACTGCAAATCCCTTGAACCTAAGCTGCCAATGCACTAATCCATTAACTGCCTGAGGCGCGGATCCAACCGGTCACGGAGCCAGTCCCCGGTAAAGTTAAGGGACATTACTACCAGGAATATGGCTATTCCGGGCAGCACCGTGGGCCACCAAGCGGAGCTGAGGTAGTTTCTACCTTCATTAACCATTGCACCCCATGTAGGAGTCGGTGACGGCACACCTGCCCCAAGGAAACTCAAGGCTGCCTCTGCGAGGATCAGATTGCCCACAGCCAATGTTGCAATAACAACAGCAGTATTAAGCACACCGGGCAGGATGTGGTAGATAAGAATTCGAGGCGTCGAGCAACCCGCCACACGAGCCAGATCAACGTAAGGCTCGTTCTTTATGGACAGCGTCTGGCTTCGGACTACCCTAACGAAAGGGTTCCAAGCCAGCAGGGCCATCAAGACCAAAAGCAACTGCAGACTCTGACCGAACAGCAGCACGCATACCAGAGCAACCATCAAGAAAGGTAGCGCCTGCCATATATCGACAATTCTGGATATGACCTCGTCGATCCATCCACCTGCATATCCGCTCACCACACCCATTGTGGTGCCTACGAGGAAGCCGAAGGTCAGTGCAATGGCACCAACCACCAGCGATATGCGGGCACCGAATAGCAAACGGGAAAAGACATCCCGACCGGCATGATCAGTTCCAAAAAGGTGTTCCGCTTTGCTATCCTCCATGAATATAGGAGGATTATGTCTGTTGCGGATGCCCCCGGCATAGGGATCATGTGAGGATAATAACGGTGCAAACAGGCCAGCGAAAATTAGGGTTCCAAGTACGATCATTGGTAATGTGGGCCAGCGTCTCGTGAACATCCAGACCGCCCTTAGTTGTCTAACTACGGGCGGGTAATCTCGAATACCCAGGAGATTTCGGTCCGTCGGTGTCATCTGCATATAACCAAATACCTCAACCGTATCGTATTCGGGGGTCTATAAGCGCGTAGAGAATATCTGCCACAAACGCGAATGATACGTAGATGCCAATGAAAACGAATACAGTACCTGCCAATAGCGGCCAGTCATTGTCATATACGGCTTGTTGCAGCGCAACTTGTCCGATTCCTGGCAAGGAGAAGATTATCTCTACAACTAACGCCCCATTCAAGTAGTCAGCTAGTAGCACCAGAGCTGACGTAAGGGGAGGAATAACGGCGTTCTGCAACGCATGCTTCCATACGACAGTGGTCTTACTCGCACCTTTGGCGCGGGCGAGCTTAATATATTCAGAGTCCAGTATGTCGAGCATTGCTGAGCGGGTTAAGCGCATAATGCCCGCCGACGCAGGCCACCCGAGAACAATACAGGGCAAGATCCAATATTTCACGTTGTCCCACGCCAGCGGGAATCCATCTTGCCTACCTAACGTGCCTGCGGGAAACCAGCCAAGTATTACAGCAAAAAGCAATATTGCCATAACACCCGTCCAGAACTGTGGTGTAGCCTGTCCGATCAGCGCAAATGTCCGACCGCCATAATCCCACACGGTGCCCCTCTTGACCGCTGTCAACACCCCCATGGTGATTCCTACAACTATGGCAAAAATCCACGCACCCATTGCCAAACGTAGCGTCACCGTAATATGATCGCGGACAATGTCTTTCACCGGCCTAGCGGTGCCTATGGACTGGCCCATGTCAAAATGCATGAGCTTCCAGACCCAAATGCCGTACTGCTCAGGTAGACTTTTGTCCAGGCCCAGATCAGCCCGGACCATCGCGAGGAACTCTTCAGTCACCTCGACCTGTGTATCACCTAGGTACAGGTCAATCGGGTCAGGACCAAGCCTGCTCAATGTAAAAATGATCATAGTAGCTCCAATAATGGAGATTATGATCGAAAAAAATCTTCTCGTTAAGAAACGTGCCATGGCGTAAACACTAACCTCGTTGTCGCTCTTGGCCAAGCAGCCTTAGCCCGGAGGGCAAATCCCACCTAAAGGGAATTCTGACCATCGCACCGCGATACATATCTCAGAGGAGAGGGGGCCAATGCCCCCTCTCCTCTACTTATTTCTTCCCGTTATTTCCTAGTTGACCGGAATTATGTGCTGCGGCCTACCCCAGTATCCACCAGCTGAGGATCGTGATTCCCAGGAAACGACTGTTTCTGGATTCCCAGCAACCCCTCGAGGCGGCTGGGAAATGCCGCTATAGAGCTGCCAGTAAAAGTAGTAGTCGACCATGTCCAGGTGCAGAGCTTCGCGGGTTGCCTTGTCCCGCTCACCGTTAATCTCCATGAACATGTAGTCCAGGTACTTGCTCTCGAAAGCGCAACCCCAGGCAGGTCGGCTGAAAGTGCTGTCTGAAGGGGGAGGAGGCCAGTCCATTGGATAGTTGGCCGTCTCCACGCTGCAGTTCTTGACAACAGGCCAAGGCTGCGAGCGGTCCCTCATCCTAGGAACAACCACAGAACCATACTCTTCTGTCAAGAGAGTAGTCCTGACACCAAGTCCTTCCCAGCCAGCGGCAACCGCGTCAGCCTGCTCCAAGCAGACCGGCCCAGTCTCACATCGGTACTTATTCATACTGATTTCGAACCTGACTCCATCGGATCCTCTTGGGAAACCGGCCAAGTCCAGGAGACGCTCTGCCTCAACAGGGTCCAGACCGACCTTCCAGGGCCATTCGTAGTCTGGCTCAACTGCAGGGACGTCATACTCAAGCCAATCTGTGCCTGGCCCAAGTAATGAATTGTTATTGTACTTCTCGTGCGAGGCATTAACCATCGCCTGAGTGACTGTTCGTGTAGGATCCCAACCCGGAAACTTGGGGCCCATCAACTCCAGGTAAATTGGGGTACCCTTACCACCCTGAAGCTCATCCACGATTCCCTCGCGGTCAATAGACATACCTAGCGCCCAGCGCACTAAGCGGGCCTGTTCCATGTCAGATACACCCGGTGGATTGTTGTCGTCGGTGTAGCGGCAAGGCTTACCGGCGTCACACCATGGGTTACCGAGGTGTGGGAGATCGGTGTCATACACGGAAGACAACCAGGGCTCAATACCTTCCTCGGTCTTTGCATTTGTATCTGTCCATAGGTTACCCGGCCAGATAACGGCAAGCGTCATCGTGTCCTTATCAGACATTGTCGGGTAGAACTTTAGCCCAAGACCAGGGAGCTCCCTGATCCTACCAAAGTCGATCTCTCCCAGGTCTGCCTGTCCAGTCTGCATCATAGCCACACGGCTCTGGGTATCAGGCACCTGAATTACAGCAAAGGAACCAATATTCGGCGTTTCGTCCCAGACACCTTGCGTAGTGGCCCAGTGGTCTCCCACCATGGGTACAACTTCAAGTCGTTCGTTCTCCCTAATTTCCGAAAGCGTCATGGGGCCGGAACCAACTGGCACGAACTGTATAGCAGCGGCACCCATGGCGTCAAAGGCCGTCTTGCTGTCGAGCCTGACGGTTGTGTCATTAATGTCGAATTCACTTATCGGGATGCCCCAGAAATTCTCCGTTACCATGGGGCACTTCACGGTACTACTATCCGGGGCGACACACTCTAGGAACGTAGCTCCAAGCTGGGCACCGATAGCGGCACCAAGACTTGGATTCACAACTGCGTTTTGCCTATTCATGCTCCACGCCACGTCTACAGCGGTAATAAAGCCAAAGTCATTGCCTGCGAATATCTCAGGGGTGTTGACCTTCATGCCACTGCGGATTTTCATGGTGAGCTCATCACCAGCCGCGTTAACTGACCATTCCTCGGCTGCCCAAGGCGCCATGGGATTGGTGCCGTCGTGAACCAGAGGCTGATCGAAGAAGCCCATGTTTATTTCATCAGGCGATGCTCCGTACGTCTGAACCTCGAAATCACCAAATGGCGATGTAACCTCAGGAATAGCCATTGTGATGGCTACGTTACTGGCACCCGCAGGCGCTGCTGCCGGTGCGGAAGGCGCTGCTGCTGCAGGCGCCGCCGCTGGTGCTGGTGCTGCTGGCGCTGCTGCTGGTGCTGCTGGCGCCGCTGCTGGCGCCGCTGCTGGCGCCGCTGCTGGCTCAGAGCTGCTGCACGCAAATGCGAACACTGCTATAGCCGCTAATGCGACTACATACCATTTTCCGAGACCTTTATAACGTCTCATATTGTCTCCTTTCAAATAACTTTGATCCGTTACTTAATTATGAAAAGCTTGTCCAACCGCTTTAGTTTGTTGGGCATCTTATGTTGTTTAAAACCAAGCTTTTCTCCTCCAAAATAAGTTGAATAATTGAAGAGAACACGACTATAGCCAAATTCGCTTTTAATGAGATCTGAACAAAACAATAGCTTCAGAGGGCCATATCTTAGTAACTTCTCATCATATGTCAAGAGCCGTTACACCAAATGTGCAGCCTCACTCGGGGGTTTATACTCTTTGCTTACGTAATTTTTCTTCCATCTCATTCGCTAAACACTTCCTAAAAAGGCTTTTACCGATAACTCTCAATTCAAGAATTCCATATATTATGTAGGCACACCTTCTCGACACCTACATCGCAAGCCGCAGTGTACCACGGTTGTAATGAAATGTCAGATATAGGATATAGGATGCCTCAACAACTCGTTAATAGCGTTTAGCTATGTGAATCACCACATCAATTTTTCAAATTCCGGATAACGCGGATCGACTGTTGGGCCCAAAGAGCTAAGGAACCCGAATTAACACTCCACGTGCTTCAGAATCTTCCATTCTTTACCGCTAGCCGCCATTTGATGACCACAGCTTGAATCCCCTCCTTCTCATATTTCAATACCTACAGCAATGAAACCACCGGAGAAACTATGGGAAAGAAGGAGGCCTGAAAGCGGCTACAGGAAACTGCCAAGCGAGTGTGCGACAAAGAAAAAGGAGGGCCAAGCATCGGTTTGTATAATAAAAAAGTCGACCATTATTGGTCGACTTCAATAAAACATCAATACTCCTAAATCAATAGGGATTCATACATTGTGTAGGAAATGCGACTGAACCTAGGACGGCTCAATCAGAATAAGACTGTAGGAGCGTTTGAATTTGGAGATCAGTATATAGAAGATACCTATCGCGGACCTGGTGGTGGAGCTGCGGGGACTCGAACCCCGTACCCCCTACTTGCAAATAATGTGCCACGCATCCAGCAGTGTCTTCCTACGTCCGTTGGCGTACTGTAATACCACGTTGACTGTCTATTGATGCGTAGCCTCAGTTGCTGTCAATCACCCTAGGTTGCTGTCAATGTTGCTGTCAACTCAACTAGCCAGCAGTGCATTCATAGCATCTGCTACTTGCCTTTGCGACCCCGGAATAACATGAGCGTACACCCGGAGGGTTGTGGTTGCATTCGCATGCCCGAGCATCTCTGCAACTAACGGTATGGGCATCCCTTGGCCAAGTGCAAGGCTGGCTGCAACGTGCCGGAGGTCATGGAATCTAAAGGCCGGTGACAGACCTGACCTACCCT
>CAUZQF010000116.1:0-7441 GCA_963581905.1 Dehalococcoidia bacterium | reverse complement strand
GATTAGGGATGGGCTGGATCTTCTGCCGGGCCTTCATTGACAAGGTGTTCGGCCTGGTATTCGCTACAGCGGCTGACGGCGCATGGCTGGCCGGAGGCTCCCCTACATTCGGGTTCCTGACCTTCGGTACCAAGGGTCCGTTCGCAGAGCTGTACGGGGCCATGGCCGGAAATGTCCTGGTGAACTGGCTCTTCATGCTCGGCCTGGCTTACGTGGGTGTCGCCCTGCTGATGGGCCTGACCGTCAAGCTAGGCGCCTACACCGGAGTCCTGATTCTGGCCCTGATGTACACGGCAGGGTTCATCTTCCCAGAGCACAACCCATTCTTGGACGAGCACATTTCCTACGCGGTCATCATGATAGGCCTGGCAGCAACAGCAACCGGCGCGACGATGGGCCTGGGCCGCAGGTGGGCGACGATCCCTCTGGTGAGGCGCTACCCAATCTTGGAATAACTTGGAACAAACAAACCCCGAACTGGCGGGTAATGAAGAAGGACCTCTCAAATCGAGAGGTCCTTCTTCATTAAGCCCTTAGTTGAGAGAACTTATGCATTGGCAAGCCGCTCCCGAATGTCCTTCAACCTGTCCAGATTTGCCTTGTCTGGGCCCTTCTTGTCCTCACCCGGCACCTCTAGCAAGAATGGCGTGTTCTGGAAGGCTGGGTGCGCCATTATGGTCTCAAATCCAGTGAGACCCATATGTCCATCCCCGATGTTTTCATGCCTGTCCACACCTGAACCTAACTCAACTTTGGCGTCGTTGGCATGAACAACCACCAGGCGGTCCAAACCAATCTCCTTGTCGAACTCGGCCATAGCGCCTTCGATGCCGTCCGGGTCGACGATGTTGTACCCGGCTGCAAAGGCATGCTCCGTGTCCAGGCAGATCTTCAGTTGTGGGTGGTCAACCGCTTTCATCAGGCGGCCCAGTTCGCCGAACGAGGCCCCAATTTGGGAGCCCAAACCCGCACAGTTCTCTATGATTAGTTGGACGTCTGGAGGACTATCCGCAAGAACCTTGGAGAGGGCTTCAGCAGCCTGATCCAGCACCGCATCGAAGCCGACACCCTTGTGGCTGCCCGAGTGGAAAATCACGCCCTCTGCGCCAATCTGGCTCGCTGCGTGCATGTTCTGCCCCAAGGCCACTATGGACTTCTCCACCAGCTCCGGCGTGCCGCCAATGTTGACCAGATACAGCCCGTGTATGTAGGTCGACCTTATGCCGGCCTCTTCAATCGCCTCCCGAAAGGCGAGAATCTGCTCTTCGGCCAGGGGCTTGAAGGCCCACGCTCGTGGAGACGAAGCAAATATCTGAATGGTCTCCGCGCCAATCTCTTTTGCCCTGCCAACGGCCTTCGAGATCCCGCCTGCAGTGGAAACGTGCGCGCCCAAATCCATAACTATCTCCTGCGTCGAACTATTGCTGATGCGAGGACAGATTATAAGCTCTAGGCCATTTCAAAGCCAGCAGAGCGCCATCTGCCGTCTGGCTGCCAGCCCCTAAAGGAATCCAATGCCTGACCCCGACTAATCGGTTCTGTTATTCTTATTAACCAGAGGATGCTCAGATATTCACTGACATGTTATATCTGATTGGACGCCCCAAATCACATACCTAAGGAGTCAGACCTAAATGCCTGAAAAGACAATTGCCATTTATAGCCCAGGAGACATGGGTTCCGGTGTAGGAAAGGTCCTGGGAGAGAACGGCTTCGACGTCATTACATCGTTAGTCGGCCGTAGTTCTCGCACGAAAGACCTCGCTGCATCTGCCAAAATACGAGACGTTGGCAGCATAGATAACATGGTAAAAGAGGCCGACCTGATCCTGTGCATCATGGTGCCCTCCTATGCCACGGCAGCGGCAGAACTGGTCGCAGAATCCATGCGGTCCACCGGCGAAACGACCTACTACGCCGACTGCAACGCCATCTCTCCAGACCGCACACGAACCATAGGGGAGATCATATCCAGCGCAGGCGGAAAGTACATCGACGGCGGCATCATCGGCGGCTCTCCAAACCGAGGTGAAGCTCCCAGGTTCTACGTCTCCGGGCCGAACGCCTCCGCCATGAGCGATCTCGACGGCAAGGGCATAGCAGTCCGTGATATGGGCGGCGAAATCGGACACGGCTCAGGAATCAAGATGTGCTACGCGGCGCTCACCAAAGGCACATCGACACTGCAGATAGCTCTGCTTTCTGCTGCGGAGGCCATGGGTCTCTCCGACCAGCTACGCGCCGAGTTCGAGAGCAGCCAGCCCAACGCGCTAAAGCAGATGGACACGAGCATTTCCCGACTCCCACCAAACGCTCACCGATGGATCGGCGAAATGGAAGAGATATCTGACGCCTTTGAGCAGGTCGGTGTATCGCCGTTCTTCCACAAAGGGGCCGCTGATATTTACCGGCTTCTAAGCCAGACGCCCTTCGCCTCTGAGACACCAGAGACGGTGGACCGAAACAGGCCGACCAGCACGACGATCAAGGCAGTCGTCGAGCTGCTAGACACCTGCGTGGCAACCGGAGACTAATCCACGCATATGAAAGCTCTTTACGTAAATGAGCCGGGGGCTGAACCTGATCTTGAGGTTCGGGATGTTCCAGTCCCCGGCATTACCGATAACCAGGTCCTTGTTCGGGTTGCGGCGTGCGGCCTGTGCAATCACGACGTCGCTGTCATGGCGGGCCTTCTGCACAGAGGCGTAAGCAAGGACGTCATCCTTGGGCACGAAATCTCAGGGTTTGTTGACCGTGTCGGTGCATCTGTACACGCTTTTAGCGAGGGCGACCGGGTTGTGGCGACCTTGACTGCTTTTTGCGGCAAATGCGACCGCTGTTTGGCGGGGCACCAGTACCGCTGCAGGGAAGGCCAAGGCGTAGGTCACGGCATTAATGGTGGCTTCGCTCAGTATGTAGCCTTGCCGGAGACGTCCCTGGTGCCTGTCCCCGATGGCCTAGACCTGGTGGATGCATGCGTCGCTGCCTGCCCTATCGGCGTTACGATTCAGGCCATATCCGATGTGGCTAGGGTTAAGCCAGGTGAAACGGTCCTGGTGGTCGGCGCTGGTGGAGGCCTGGGAATTCATGCCATTCAGGTTGCAGCGGCGGGTGGAGCCAGGGTGATTGCCGTTACCACTTCTCTGGACAAGATGCCCGCTATAGAGTCCCTTGGCGCAGATGTCGTACTATCAACAAAAGACCTAGACTTCTCAGAAATAGTCTTTGCGCTAACGGGCGATGAGGGCGTAGACGTCATCCTAAACACCGTAGGCTCCGCTGTCCTTGAATCATGCTTGGCAAGCCTAGCTCAGTTTGGGCGCATGGTAATTCTCGGAGAGGTCGAAGGCGCGAAAATCGGCTTCAATATTACGGACATACTGTTTCTTGACGCCACGATGTCAGGCTCTACAGGCGCTTCGCCCAGCCACATCGCCAGCGCCTTGGACATGATGTCCAGCGGAAAGGTCAAACCAGTCATCCATCAACAGCTTGGCTTGGCTGAAGCAACAGAGGCATTTCAGCTTGTGCGGTCACGTGGTGCGACTGGGCGGATTGTCCTAATCCCACCGGCTGAATAGCTTCAACCAGGCTTCAATAAGCCCAGAATTTTTTCATAAAAAAGGCCTCTCGCATAAATGCGAGAGGCCTTTTTGTTTTACGGAACTTATTTAGCTAAGCGGAGGCCGTTGAACGATTGGTCGATCCACCTCTGCGGAGTAGGCGTCCAAAATCCCCAGCCTCCCAGGCAACCAGGACTTGACTGGCAATTCCTATCGAGCTGTAGGTTCCTGCCACCACACCGATTAGCAGCACTAACAGGAAGTTCTGTATAGTCGCGCCACCGAACAGGAACAGCGCTAGCAGCGTGACCATCAATGTCAGGCTGGTGTTCAGAGAACGACCAAGCGTCTCCGAGATACTTACGTTGACATTATCCGAGAACTCTCGGTTCGGATAGTTGATTATGTTCTCTCTCAGCCTGTCGAAAACAACGATTGTGTCGTTGACGCTGTAGCCGATGACCGTCAGGATAGCGATGAGGAACATCGTGTTGACCTCGATGTCCAGGAGGTTGCCCAAAATGGCAAACACACCGATAACGATGATCGTGTCATGCAGCAGCGCAACGATAGCCGCGATTCCATACCTGAACGGACTGGGCACACTGCGGAAGGCCCACCACAGGAATACGAATATGCCCACGGTGGCTGCCAAAACAGCGTATACGCCGTTGAGAATGGTCTCCTGCGCTATTACCGGGGAGACCAGATCGAAGGACAGCAAGTCCACCCCGTCCTGCGACAGCTTCTCCTCCATGGAGGTTACGATGGTATTCTTATCGGCTTCGGAAAGTTCACGACTGCGAATGAAAAAGGTGTTCTCACCGAATGACTGAACGGACGCCTCTGGGTAGCCAAGCAGTGTGATCTCGTTACGCACTTGTGTCTGAGTTACCGTGTTGGAGAAACCAAGCGTGAGCGTGGAGCCTCCCGTAAAGTCGATGCCCGGCTTGAGGCCTGGTGATATTACCAGGAACACTACACCCGGCAGTATTACTAACAAAGAAAACAGGAAAAACCAGTGTCTTTTACCTACGAAATCCAATTTTAGCTCCTCTGTGCCTCAGCGGCGTTAGCCCGCTGCTGAGGCAGGTCCGACCCTCCGGATGGTACGAAAACGCCCAGGTGCCTCGAGAGGCCAGTGGATGCGAGTACCCGAAGGATTGTCCTGCTTATAAATATGGCTGAGAACATGCTGATCAGCACACCTATGGCCAGTGTGACGGCGAACCCTTGAACTATTGTTGTTCCAAGCTGGTTCGAGAAGTAGAACAGTATTCCGCACGTTATCAACGTAGATACATTGCTGTCCCGAATTGCGGGCCACGCCCTGTTGAAGCCCAAGTTAATCGCCGAGCTGAGTGTTCGTCCGTTCCTCAACTCGTCTTTCATGCGCTCGAATATCAGTACGTTTGCGTCCACAGCCATACCTATGGAAAGGATGGCCGCCGCAACTCCCGACAGTGTTAGCGTAACGCCCAGTAACTTGAACGACGCCAGCACTAGAATCGCGTAAGCCATCAGCGCCACGGATGCGACCACGCCAGGCACGCGATAGTAAAGAATCATGAATAAGAAGACCAGCGCGAGACCAACCATACCCGCGACGACGCTCTTTTGCAGAGAATCGGCACCCAGTATGGCGTCAACGTCACGCTCCTGCACCAGTTCGATCGGCACCGGCAAACGACCGCCTTCAAGCTGCAGGGATATGTCCCTGGTCTCCTCAATGGTAAAGTCGTTGCCCTGGATGATGGCCGTCCCGGAGGTTATCGCCTGGGTGACCACCGGAGCTATAAGCTCTCTGTCGTCCAGGAATATGGCTATCCTGTCATTTGGGCTACCAGCTATCTCAGTGGTTAATTCTCCGAAAAGCTTGGTGCCCTCCTGATCGAATTCAAGGTTGATGATCGGCCTATCGCTGCCGGAGTGCAGAGTGGGATAGGCCCTGGTCAGGTTGTCTCCGCTCAGGCCGAAGTCCTCGTCTACGCTACCCGCCAGCCTAACGAAGCTAACTGTAGATGCCCCGGCCATCGTCGCCTCAGCAGTTGCAAGGTTGATAGGTCCGTCGGGCGCCGTATCACTGTCACCTTGCGGGAAGGGGAAGACAAAGCTATTTGTAATTCCTACTTGCTGAACAATCGGCCCGATCACCGTGTACCTGAGAACTTCGCTGCTTGGAGTCTGGTCATCCTCGATGGAAAGCTCGATGGAGCTGGGAGGCACCTCGCCAAGCAGTTGAGCCTGCGTAAATTGGATGGAGTCCAGAACCTCCGCGAACTTCTGAGCTCCATCGGGGGTAAAGTCCACGATAACCACCGGCGGGAAGTCCTCAGCCTCTCGAGGCTCCACTGGCACCTGCTCGACGCCTGGCACCGGAGCGGGAGTCTGATTAAACAAGTCAATAAGTTCCTGAGGCAAAGGTCCGGCTGATACCGCTAAGACATCCCCGGGAACGATCACGCCGCTGGCCTCTAGGTCCTCGGCTATGTTTATTTTCCGATGCTTGAACTCCAGCCGCGCGGTTTCACCAATCAGTTTTTTGGCTCGCTCTAGGTCTTGGATACCGGGCAACTGAACGAGTAGCCGATCGTCACCAAGCACCTGAATATTCGGCTCGCCCAGTCCTGAGGCGTTTACACGCTCTTCGATCAAGCGAACGAGTCCAGCCATGTCGTCTGCGGTGGGGACCTTCACCAAACCAGTATTCGGGTCGACAACTGGCTGTGCCTGGTAGACCAGATGGCTACCACCCTGCAAGTCCAAACCTAGGTTAAGTCCAAGAACAGCATCTCCGCCCCGCTCGAAGCCACCGATCTTAATCGGGTTAACGAGCAAAAAGGCGAGAGACAACGCCACTAGAATTATTACAAATATTAACGACCTTGCGTTTCTACGCACCACAACCTCCGGGTTCTTGCCTGGATTTGACCAGTGATATGACCAGATTCAGGGCCTCGTCTAAGGTACTAACGTCTCCATTAGCCTGCGCCTCATGAGCAAGTCCAAGTAATTTACCCACATTTGGACCAGGCTGCAAAGAGAGCGCATTCATTATATCGTGTCCGGTGATGATTTTAGGAAGGGTTTCAGGGGCATTTTGCTGCCGACCTTTGACGAGTATGTATTCCATAAGCTCGCAATGGTCCCTCCAATCGGCCTCTGTAATGGTCGGTCCCCTAGCCGCCAGGAAGTCTGCCATGTTCAGATACAGTGTGTCCACGGCTACATCAGACACGTCCCTGTAGTAGCGAAACAGCGCCCTGCCGGACGGCATCTCGCCCTTGGCCGCCATCTGCGTGGGCCTTAGGTGATTACGTATCATCTGCAGCACGAGCCTGGTGCCACGTCTACTGAAGCGAAGCCTGCTCATTATGTCGCCAGCCATCTCTTCTCCAAGAGTGTGATGCCCCAGGAAACGCATCTTGCCGCTGGGCTCTACGGTCTTAGTTGCAGGCTTGGCTACGTCGTGCAACAGCGCGGTCAGTCGCAAGAAAGTCGCTCGTGTGTAACCGTCTCCGATGTTCTCCTGGAAATACTCCTGCATTCCCTCGAACCTGGGCACCATAGACATCATAACGTCGTCGGTATTCTCGCAGTTCTTCACCGTGGCAATGATCCTATCCGCGTGGCCAACGGTCTCCACCAGATGATTGAACACGTCCCAGTGATGTTCCTTGGGCTGAATGACCCCTCTTGTATCGTCGAGTTCTGGCAGCACTTGAGAAAGCAGTCCTACGCCGTCAATCCGGCGTATCGATTTCGCAGCGGCCGGTGCCGAAAGAATCCGCATGAGCTCATCCCTCACACGCTCCGGTGCTACACCTGATACGAACTTGGCATCGCGGCGGATTTTCGATTCGGTATCTACGTCGACA
>CAUZQF010000115.1:0-7568 GCA_963581905.1 Dehalococcoidia bacterium | reverse complement strand
ATCGGGGGAGCCAGGCCGAAGCCCCGCCAAGGCCCAGTTTAGAGTGGCGTCACGCAACGAAGGTATCAGGCTGGTGGCCACTTCAAGGACATCCTGAATCGCGCCAGCGGAGACCCGATTGTCGAACCCTACCTCCTCCACCGATGCTCCGACGATGATAGAGCCGTCCGCCCGGGGAACGAGCATGCCCCATGAGCCATGAATAACGCTCTGAAAGCTGCGACCTGCAGGCTGCAAATTCAGGTTGAGGCCTCGAACCGGCCTGACTGGAATATCTCCACCCACACTTTCAGCCAAGGCATGAGTCCAGGGTCCCGCTGCCAAGATAATGTTGTCGGCGTAGATCTCGTCGTCAGGCAGCCGCACGCCTGTGATAGTGAGACCGCTGCGCACCAGACCCACAGCCTCGGTAGCCTGCATGATCTGTGCTCCGTGCCACTCCGCCGAGCGAGCGAATGCCAGGCTAAGTCGCTGGTTGTTTACTTTGCAGACCTCCGGCATGTAAAAGCCACCCAGAATCTCCGGGCCGACCTGTGGCTCGTAGTCATGCACTGATTCAAAGTCCATCCAGCGACCGCTGCCTCCCGCCTCGGCCACTTTGATGCCCAACCCCTGGTATTCGCTGACCTCATCGTCGGTCAGCGCGAGGCCAAGCTCACCGCACCGCGAGAATTCGACGTCCACGCCACAGGTCTCGCGTAGCTCTTGCGCCACATCCGGGAACATAGCCAGGCTCTCAAATGACATGCGAGTATAGGGGTCGTCGCTCTTTAATAGAGGTGAGGACAGCACACCGGAGGCTGCGTTGGAGGCCTCCATGCCAATCTGGCCGCGCTCCAATAACGTGACCTTCACGCCGGCCTTGGACAGGTAATAGGCAATGGAGCAGCCTATCACTCCTCCCCCAACAACGATTGCATCCGAAACTTTTGTATTAATTAGCTTTCACCTGATTGATAGGGCTTTCGTAGCAGTGCTGCTTCCGGCCAACCGAACGCAAAAACCTAACTGAGCGCGGCTGGATAGGTAACATGGGGACAGCGTTGCAGTCCGACGCGATGTAGCCAGATATTAGTCTGACCGACGGCAGTTAAGTGGATTAGACTTCGTGATACCGCCAGAGACGGAACCCGTAGTACGCAGAACCAAAAATCGAGCTAACCATTGCTGCACCAAATATGAACGTCCAGTTCGCGGGAGACTTGGCATCGCTGGTAAAAGCAAATCTCGTGTTGCGCACACCGTCGGGATAGACAGCCTCTCCGTACCACAGGCCAAACCAGGCCCCCAGCGCAGCTCCGACGAAAGCGACAGCCAGGCTGATGTAAATAATTTTGTTTCGAGCTTCTGGCTTAAGCCATGCAAGAAACGTAGCGCTACCGGCTCCAATGCAGGTGGCCCATACAAACCACTCTATGTCCAGAAACACGCTGTGTCCGGTCGCCCCTGCAATCACGAACCCTACAAATCCGAATATCAGTGAAAGAATAAAAGAGATGCCACCCCGCAAACCCATCGCCAAAATATTTTCCAATTACATCTCCTGAGATTCTTCGATTTTATTTTTTGAGACTTGAAGTATATATCATCGCCACAGGGACTCTCTGCCTACTAGACGTCGCTGCGCTAACCCCAAACAAGACAAAGGGAACGAACCCGTAGGTCCGTCCCCTTCTCGCATTTAATTACAATCTAAACGAAGAAATGCCTAATCGTCACCCTGTGCCACGGCCACATGCAAGATGCCCATTTCCTCAGCTCTACGAAGGACAGTTGCGCGTTGCTCCACTGTGAGAGGCTGACCAGGTGCTCTCGGATCACCACAGTCGATGCCAAGCCGCTCGCTCAGGATTGCCTTCGCAGTCGGATGCAGGCCGAACTCGCGGACAAGCATGGTGGCCTCGCTGGCCTTTTCCTGAGCTACCTCAGCACGCTTGATGTCTCCGGCATTGTATGCGTCCCAGATTTCGAGCCAAAGATTCGGCGCGAAGTTAGGAGGCCCATCTACACATCCCACGGCGCCAATTGTCATGGCAGGCAGCATGAGCAGGCTACTTCCTATAAAACAGTCCAGACCCATGTTTGCAAATGCCCGGACGTTGGGGAAGGTAGGAGCGGAATGCTTCAAGCCCTTGAGCTGAGGAACCCCATCCTGAATCTTGAGCATAAGTTCTGGGGTAATCTCAACTCCTGTAGATTGAGGTAAGTTGTAAACAAACAGAGGCAGGTTCGCGGCTTCCCCGACGGCCCGATAGTGTTCGACTATGGCCTCATCGGACTGCCTGTAGAAGAATGGCGGCACGCAACAGATCGCCTCAACTCCGGCCCTGGCAGCGTTTGCAGCTAGCGCCACGGCTCGTTCCGTGGTGGGAGCGCCGACGTGCATGATGTTCTTAATCCTGCCCTTGGACTGATCGGCGGCGATTTCGGCAATACGCATATTCTCTTCGTCGTCCAAGAAAATACTTTCACCAGTGCCGCCAGCCACCCAAAAGCCATGGACTCCGGCCTGGATATTGAACTCCATCACCTCTCGGAAGGCCGCCTCATTAAGCTTGCCGGTGTCTCTACTCATCGGTGTAATTATCGCTGGAAACAGTCCTTCGAAATCCGCCATTGTCGTCCTCCCGTAATATATGTACTGAATCAGTTGGCTTATCCGGCGCAATTCTACCACTTAGGTCAATCAGGCATACATTTTGATAAATCGTTGAGTGCAAGCAGTCTTTAATAACGTTCCAATCGCCGGCAAAACGCATATCTAAGCACCATTCACAGCGGCTTCATCCGCCCGTGATCTGCTGTGGCAATAGAAAGAGCGATAAAGGGCAAGATTTTGTTTTTGTTAAGGCGGACAGAAGGGGTGGACTGCCAGGAGCGCCCCCTTAATAAGAACAATGCACAAACTAGGAAAATGCTGACCTCTTCTTATTACCGACGCGCCGATTTTCTTGACCTCCCATAAACAGAAAATATTGAAGGGCAATCGCGATAATTCGGGACGTGTTTACCGATAATTAATGGTCGCCAACTACATCATTGTCTTGCAACATATGGAGCATAATCAAGGGGAAAACACTGTCTGTGAGTTGTGGCTTAAGACCAGTCCGAAGCCGTTCCACAATGGTTCCCTAACTATTGACTTGACGTTAGCGTTGTGTTAAAACTGGCAAATTAACGTTAGCGTTGTGTTAAGATATAGCCAACCTTTCGCATACCCAAAATCTCTGGATACAAAACAGAAGGAGGATCGACCGAATGTGGCCTAAACGGTTAAACAAGAAGCTCCTCATTGGAGTGACCGCGGCAACAGCCCTATTAGCAGCAATTGCTTGTAGCTCTGCGCCCACAGCATCGCCTAGTGCACCAGCGGCGCCAGCGGCGCCAGCGGCAGCTGCACCAAGTGGCGGAAGCTCGGCGGCGCCAGCAGCAGCAGCAGCAGCGGCACCAGCGGCACCAGCGGCACCAGCGGCACCAGGGGCGGCAGCAGCAGCAGCGCCAGCGGCAGCATCGAGTAGCGGCAGCGCGTTCAATCCCCAAGGTACGTTGACTGTTGTTCACTTCGACTGGGACGAGCCTAACGGACTACCCAGGTTCTGCACCGCTGGCTGTGCAGAGACGATTTACATGTCCGGCGCAACAGACACGCTCTTCATAGCAAAGGCGCAGTCCGATGGCAGCGTTGCCACAGAGCCGATGCTCGCGTTGGACTTCACATTGGACCCCAGCCTTGAGTTCGGAGACTTCAATCTTCGACAGGGCGTTCAGTTCCACAATGGGTGGGGCGAAATGACGGCTAAGGACATTGCGTTCTCCTATAACGATGCCAACTCCGTCACAAATCCTGAGAGCATCCACGGTCAGGCCGGTGACTTTGCACCACTAATTAAATCCATGGAGCCCCTGGACGACTACACCGTCCGACTGAACTACCGGAACTATGACAGCCGAGGCGTTTTGCATCGGTTCAGTTCCTTCTGGCAGACAGCCGGTATCGTTAGCAGTGCCCTCTTTGAGACTTCAGGCGTCGAAGGCATGCAAGACGATTACACTGGCGTTGGCGCATTCGTCATTGACGAGTGGGTAGACGACAAAGGCCTAGAATTACACGCGTTCGAAGACTACTGGGGAACCTCTGAAGGCCTAGGGCCATTTGTACAGAGGCTCAGGCTCCTTCAGATTGGTGAAGCGGCATCCCGCCGAGCCATGCTGGAGACCAATGAGGCACAGATTGCTCACGTGCCTTTGAAGGACTTCCCTGCGTTGGTTCAAATGGGATTCACCGCTCAAAAAGGTGCCGGATTCAACTCAATTGACAACATCTCAATGGCGGGTAACTACTGGGAGCAGTTTAGCGCTCTAACCGGTGCACCTCTAGAGCGTGACCGCGACACCAGCAAGCCTTGGGTAGGGAACCCGTTTGAGGACGGCGACGAATATGACGAGACCACTCCATCCATGATTTCGTCTATGAAGGTTCGAAACGCTTTCGCACATGCGATTGACCGCGAAGCGCTTTTGGACAGTATCCTAGGTGGGCTAGGTTTCGTTAACTACCAGCCTTACCTGTCCACTCAGAATCCCAGCTACAATACAGACTGGAATTTTGAGAAGGACTACGACCTGGCCCGTTCTCTAATGGCAGAGGCTGGCCATGCAGGTGGCTTTGAGATGGACTTCCACCTGAGGGACCAGGCTCAATGGCATGAAACGGGTGAGGCCATAGCCGCCACCTGGCTGGCAGAACTCGGTGTTAAGGCTAACCTGATCAAGGCCGCGTACAGCACTTACAGGCCTGGTCTAGTTGCCCGAACCACCAACACCCCAGCATTCGCAGTCTGTGGTGACGAGAACAAAGCAAACTTCCCATATGACTGGGCCCATGGATTCGTGAAAAGCAGCATGAGCGCTGGCGGCTACGGTGTAGGACAGGAAATCCCCTACGCCTCCAAGAGCTACCTCGGCATGGCCGGCGAGCCAGACAAGGCCAAGCGCGAAGTATTGGCTGCCGAGTTCTACACAAACAACAAGAAGTTTGCGAACTGCATCGGTATCTTCGAAGTACCACAATGGGTGCTGTATGATGCAGAGCAGGTTGTAGCCTGGGACCAGAGGCCTATGGCCAACGGTAACCAGACCGCAATGAACAACTACCGCACAATCAAGCTTGCCAACTAACACTCAGAAGCAATAATAGGCGGGCTTAAAACAGAAGTGCCCCCTCTAAACAAGGGGGCACTTCTGACGAAACCGGCGTCACATAGGGAGCGCAGATGCCGGACGTTATTGGCATTTAGCTCCAAAAGACGTATATTACTCAAACTCTATGATGTTACTGCCTTCTGGCTTAAATTTGCTGGATAGTCACGATGGCGAAATGAACGGGCGGTTGGGTACACCAAAATTACCCCCGCATTGGGGATTTGGGATAGGGGTACGACAATATGGCAAAATTCCTACTGAGACGATTTGCCTTTTCGATTTTTGCCTTAATTGGGGCAACATTGGTCACTTTCGGTCTCTCGAGAATGGCAGGTGACCCAAGATATCTTTACGCTCAAGAGGGCGGCTACGGCATTACCGAAGAACGTTGGGACTCCCTGGGCATTGAATTAGGTCTGAATTGGAAGGACGGCACTCCAAAGCCCGTGGTCTTCCAGTACTCGGTGTGGCTAGGAAATATCGTCAGAGGCAATTGGGCAGACAGCCTGCTGGACCGTAAACCAGTCATCAACAAGATAAAAGAACGAATCCCTCCAACTCTTAAGATGGGATTGGCTGCTTATATCTTCGCGACGGTCATCGGCATCCCACTAGGAGTGTTATCCGCAGTCAGACGTGCTACCTTTTGGGACTACATGGGAAGGGGGTTCGCACTGCTTGGGCAGGCGATGCCTGTCTTCTGGGTCGGCATTATGTTGGTCCTGGTCTTTTCGGTGCAGCTCCGATGGTTACCGACTGGCACCTTAGGGGAAAGTGGCAACAATCCCAAATACTTTGTATTGCCGACTATCACACTCGGTTGGATCGCTGCTGCCAGCTACCTGCGCCTCGTTCGCTCAGCGATGTTAGAGGTCATGGACTCTGAATTCATCAAGCTAGCCAGGGCAAAAGGTGTCCCTAACATGGTGGTCATCTGGAAGCACGGCTTCAAGAATGCCCTCATCGCGCCACTTACATTCTCTTCCCTTATTTTAACGGGATTCATTACCGGCGCGGTTGTGACGGAGACCATTTTCTCCATTCCAGGGCTTGGACGGTTAGCATTCGAATCGATTCAGAATAATGACTTTCCTGTCATGGTAGGAACTGTCCTCGTGTTCACCTTCATGTACGTCTTTATTAACTTCGTTACAGACTTACTGTACGCAGTCATAGACCCTAGAATTCGATTCGCTTAGGTAGGGATGGAATGGCAAATCTAGACACTACAGCGGACATACTCGCAAAGAATATATCGGGTGCAGATAGAGGCACCCTTGCTCGAATGTGGAATGTTTTTCGGCGCTGGCCGATTATTCCGATTGTGGTCCTAGGCACTCTGGTTTTTACGGGCGTATTTGCGGACCAACTAGCACCACATAGCCCTTACGTGGCAGACCCATTAGATCGCAACATTCCACCAGTTTGGTACCCGCCTATTGTCCTTAACGCCCAGGATTCGAGCGACGCGTTATCATTCCCTGTGCCAGTCAACTTGACCGTCGTAGAGGCCGCAATAGAGTACGGCATCGACCCAACTGGCCTGGATACAAGAGAGAAAGTACAAGCGGCATTTCTTGAAAAAGGCTGGAAGGCAAGAGTCCAGTTCCCGACTTGGGATCACATCCTTGGAGGTGATCAGATCGGCAGGGACCTTTTCAGCCGAGTTATCCACGGCGCACGGGTCTCGTTAATAGTAACGGCGATATCCCTGGGAAGCGGTATGCTAGTGGGCATTTCTATGGGGCTGGTCTCCGGCTACTATGGAGGCTTCGTCGATGAAATAATCATGCGCATCACGGACATTTGGCTAGGTCTTCCCTTTATTCTTGTCGCCATTGTTGCGGTTATAGCCCTAGGGCAGACCTTCACAATTCTTCTGGTCCTGTTAGCACTGCTAGCGTGGCCACCGTTCATACGTAATGTTCGGGGCGAGGTGCTGACCCTTAAAACTAGAGACTACGTTGCTCTAGCAAAGGTATCTGGTGCGTCCACATTCCGAATCATGGTTTGGCACATCCTACCTGGTGTGTTCAACACAGTAATTGTCATAGCAACACTACGAGTTGGGCAGCTGATTCTTGCTGAAGCCATACTCAGCTTCCTTGGCGCTGGCATACCCCCACCCACACCTGCGTGGGGCGCAATGGTGGCAGATGGTAGGACTTACCTAAACGACGCGTGGTGGATCGCTTTCTTCCCAGGTGTTGCCATCTTCTTGCTTGTGATGTCCCTCAATTTCTTGGGAGACTGGATGCGGGATCGATTCGATCCAAGACTCCGACAACTCTAGAGGTCTTTAGATATAATAAGTGCAAAATCAAATAAGTCCTAAAGGGCGGTGTAGATGAACACAGTACGGTCCA
>CAUZQF010000114.1:0-7580 GCA_963581905.1 Dehalococcoidia bacterium | reverse complement strand
TCAACGGGAAGAGCCCCAAGGATATGACTCAGATATCAAATACGCCATAGTAGTATGCGGTCCGCAAACCTGTAGACGGCCAAGACGTCTGCACTAAATAATGCCCCCGAATTAAAAAGGACTCGGCCCAAGAGCCGAGTCCTTTCATATTTAGGTCCATTTCTGGAAGGTTACTCTTCTTCTGTCCCTACCCATCCAGTCTGGGATATGTCGATCATCACGCCGTCTGGGCCGTTGTACTTCAGCTCGACGTTCTTTCCGCCGTGTCCCCTACTCATGCCAGCTTGCAGAGTAGAATTGATCTCTTCCATTGGAAAGGCATCAGCCTTGCGCAGCTTTACGTCCGCTGCTTCGGCGTCATCCACCTGGAAGCCGATGTGGTGAATACCGCTGTAATTGGTATCGAACTTTTCACCAACCAGTATTTCGTTCTTGAACCGCAGTATTGCTATGTTGATGTTGCCGTCGCTCAAGTAGAAGCCCTCGGCGTTGTCGTTGCTTACCTGTCCAACCTCTTCCAGGCCGAATACGTCCTTGTAGAACTTGGCTGTCTTTTCCGGCTCTTGCGTTGCAATAGCGATGTGCTTGATCTTTCCCATAATCCTCCCCGGTTTTCGGTCAGTAAGTGACCCATCTCAGGAATGGCCTTGCCAACGAGATTGATGAATTCTAAGGAATAAAAAATTGCGCAATCAATATAAGGTCACAGGCTATACCTGTCAATGACACATATTAAAAATTTGAGAAGGCTGGCCTAAGATGATTCGGCGGATACTACCAGATAACCTGGTCATATTGAGGAAAAAATAGCCATCTTTGGCCTGGGATCAACTCATCTCCGCAGAGACGCCTTCGTAGTAAACATCGAATAATTCAGAAAGTGCCCTATTTTCTTCCAGTCGCAGGTCTGGATCTGATTCCAACAGCTTAATGGCCTCGTGTCTGGCCACTGAAAGAATGTCCTGGTCCATAATGCTGGCAACTTTCATGTCGGGAAGACCGCTCTGGCGAGTCCCAAGGTAGTCGCCGGGGCCGCGCATCCGCAGGTCTTCCTCAGCTAGTTGGAAGCCGTCACTTACGCGCTCCACTATCTTCATCCGTTCTCGGGCGTCAGCGCCAGGGGAGTCCGATAGCAAGAGGCAGTAGCTCTGGTGCTCGCCTCTTCCTACACGGCCGCGGAACTGGTGAAGCTGGGATAGGCCGAACCTGTCTCCGCCGTCCACCAGCATGACGGTGGCGTTTGGCACATCAATGCCCACTTCAATCACAGGTGTGGATACCAGGATATCCAGTTCGCCAGCCTTGAACGTGTTCATGATTTCCGCCTTTTCCGCCATGCGCATGCGCCCGTGCAGCAGCCCCAGCCGTAAGTCTGGGAAGACGATGGTAGAGAGACGTTGAAACTCTACAGTCGCCGCCCTGGCTTGCACGACCTCTGACGCCTCTATTAGCGGGCAGACGATAAAGGCTTGCCTGCCCTCCTCAACCTGCGTTCGAATGAAACCGTAGGCAGCAGTTCGCTTCTCTGGCTCAACCCATTTAGTGCGAATCGTCTGTCTACCTGGCGGCATTTCGTCTATCGCAGACACGTCCAGGTCGCCGTAAAGGGTCAGCGCCAGCGATCGTGGTATTGGCGTTGCCGACATTGCCAGCACGTGGGGCCGGACGCCCTTCTCGCGCAGTGACGCCCTCTGAATGACACCGAACCTGTGCTGCTCATCCACCACGATCAGCGCTAGATTAGGAATATCAACGGTATCTTGAATGAGCGCCTGTGTGCCGATGACTATATCCACCTCGCCATCGGCTATGCGCTGATGCATCTGCTCTTTGTCTTTCTTGCGTAGACTTCCCAGCAGGAGGCCAATCGTGACAGGCCTGGGCAGAGGGTCTGCCGGTACAGTCACGAAGTTCTGTATATCATCGGACACCGCTGAGCCGGAAAAAAGCTGGGTCAGGGTGAAAAAGTGCTGCTCCGCCAGTATCTCTGTTGGCGCCATGAGAGCGCCCCGCTTGCCACTGAATACAGCAGCCAGCAATGCGGCCGTGGCCACAACCGTTTTGCCGCTACCCACATCTCCCTGTAGAAGGCGACTCATCGGCCAGTCCTTCGTGATATCGCCCAATATCTCGCCGAGCACCCTGTCCTGCGCACCAGTGAGCTCGTATGGCAGCGAATCCAGGAAGGCCTTCAGGCCATCAGTGTCGGCTTCCAGGGCGATGGCTCTGCCCGCCTCTTGCCAGCTTTGCCTGCGGCTGATGACCGCCAACTGCAGCATGAAAAGCTCGTCGAAGGCCAGTCTGCGCCGCGCTGGGGAAAGCTCTGACTGCGAGTCCGGGTAGTGCATCTGGGCGATGGCCTCGGTCAGCCCCATGAGGCCTGCATCGGCAATGACCCTTTTAGGCATGAATTCGTGGACCTGGCGTAAACAGGAGTCGACGGCCTCTTTGACAACACGGCGTAGGGTGCGCTGGGGCAGGCCTACTGTGGACGGGTAAACGGGGACCAGGCGGCCCGTGTGAACGAGGTCCTCCATGTCTTTAAGCACCTCGTACTCTGGCGACTTGAAGACAATCTGGCCTTTGTATATCTCGGGACGTCCACTGATAAGCACCTGGGAGCCGGCAGCCAGGGTTTTAGCCATGTACGGCTGGTTGAACCAGATAGCTCGGAAATTGCCTGTCTCGTCGCCCAGAACGGCCTGTGTGGACTTGCGCTTGGGATGGCCCGTCAGGCTCGCCTCCCATACGGTGACCGATACCGTCTGGTCTTCGCCCGGCACGATGTCGGCGACCTTTCGCAGCCTGGCGAAGTCGTTGTGCCTGTGTGGGAAGTGGAAGAGCAGGTCCCTGACCGTTTGCATGTTCAGATTTCTTAGCCTAGCTTCGTTTCGCTTCGTAACGGAGCTTAGGGCCATGATATCGTCGTCCAAACCTACGCTGGTAGGCTTCGGGGCGGCCTTTGCACGGCGAGGCGAAGCTGGTTTCTTCTTGGCTGGCGGGTTTGCAGACGGCGCTGGTATGTTGGCTGACTTTGCGTCTCCAGCAACTGGAGCCAGCCCCATCTTCTTCATGGCAACATTGGCCCACTTGATGCGATCATCAGGGCTAAGCTCCGTATAGGAAGGTGGCTCGCCCAGCGTAACATTAAGCTCATCTGCCCAGCGCGTCAGGAACTTATCTAGACCGCCCATGACGGTGGTGTCTAGCCAGCCCTTGTCGCGCTCCTGAACAAGTATCTTGGCCAGGGCTTCCAGCTTGGAACTCGTGTTGGTCGTCGATGAAGTAGCCATCGATCTGATTTTAACCGAGGTGAGTACGTATGTTCCACCGCAATGGACGGAAATCGGTCTGATTTTTGCCTTTTGGGCCTACTCTAGGAGGTTGCTGATCTGATCAAGGCTATGCCCAAGGCTCCTGGCCCCGAGTAGGTGCCGATTACTGAGCCTGCCCTGGAAATCACTGGCTGACGGCCTTCGGGCAATAGTCGGCTAAGGTTGCTGGCGAGAGAATCGGCCTCATCAGGCGTCGTACTGTGCAGTATCGCCATGTCGTCTATGGTGCCGAATTCATGGGCGGTGCGGATAAGGCGAGCGACGCCTTTGCGCCTGGTGCGCTCCTTGGCAAGCTCGTTCACCTCGCCATCGCGCAGGATGATCATGGGCTTGATGTTCAGTATACCGCCGATAAGGGCCATTGCCGGTCCAACACGGCCTCCCTTTTTCAGGTACTCCAGCGTGTCCAGCATCACGAAAAACTCGGAGCGTGAGGAAGTGTCCTCGGCCAGGGCGGTGAGCTCTTCCATGCCAGCACCCGCATTGGCGGCACGGGCCACGGCCAGCACGATAAGCCCTACTGCCATGGAGGCCTGCAAGGTATCGAAAACTTCAATAGGGCAGCAGACCTTTGCCTCTTCCGAGGCCTGTTTGGCCGAGTTGAAGGTGCCGCTTAGCTTCGAGGAGAGGTGAATGGACATTATGCCGTCGGAGCCTTCTCCTAGATGCCGATAGACCTCCGCAAACTCCCCTACAGATGGCTGTGACGTTGTTGGTAGCGTTGGCCCTTCGATCAGACGCTGGTAGAACTCCTCAGATGACAGGTTCATGCCGTCCAGGAACTCTTCGGTGCCGAACCGGACCTTCAGAGGCACAACCTCTATACCTAGCTCCTGAGCCAGCTCTGAAGGAATATCTGCTGTGCTATCGGTTACGATTTTTACGGTCATAATGGCTACTCAATCGAAATTATAAAATGGTAGTGAGGCTGTCCCCCCGGCAATAGCTCGATGTCTACATCTGGGAACTGGTTACTGACCGATTCAGCAGCGAGTTCGGCCTGCCTATTGTCCATAGGACCGCCCCAGTAAAGCGTTATCAGCTCCGAGTCTGGCGCGACGGCCTGTCCCAGAAGGTTCAACAACACACTGGTAGCGTCGTCGCCGGAGACTACCATCTTTCTCTCCAGAAGGCCAATAACCTGGCCCTCCGCCGCGTCAACGCCGTCGAGGTTCACGGAGCGTACCGATAAGCACACCTCGGCGCAAGTCACGCTGGACAACGTCTCCTCCATGCCTTCCACGTTTTCGTCCAGCGGTCGCGTCTGAACGAATTCCAGAAGAGCGCTGATGCCTTCGGGAATGTTGGACGTGGGCACCACTCTCAGAGTCTTGCTGCTAATGGAGACTGCCTGCTGGGCTGCGGGCAGTATATCCCGGTTATTGGGTAGGAATATCACATTGTCTGATGGCGCGGCATCCACGGCGTCGGCTATTTCCTGGACGCTGGGATTCATGGTGTCGCCGGCTATCAGGACCGTCGCGCCGTGTTCTCTGAATATGCGAACAAGGCCTTCTCCCCACGCCACTGCAACCACCGCGATAGGCACCTGCATGGCAGTGTCAGCGTTGGCAGCTAGCCGTCGCCACGACTCCGCATAATCGCGACGCTGTTCATCCATGTTCTGGATGCGGATCTGGTCCACTTTGCCCAGAGTGCGAGCGTATTCCAGCAGCTCTTTCGGCGTCTCCGTGTGGACGTGGACTTTGACCAGATTGCTATCGCCCACCACTACTACTGACGAAGCACTTTCGTTCATG
Organism: Dehalococcoidia bacterium; assembly: GCA_963581905.1. Taxonomy (GTDB): domain Bacteria; phylum Chloroflexota; class Dehalococcoidia; order Lucifugimonadales; family JADFKI01; genus Casp-Chloro-G4. The sequence goes on along the minus strand of CAUZQF010000114.1, from coordinate 2,485 downwards.
GAAGTGATTATGGCGTCGAGACTCAGGGACGCGCCTTCCGACGTGCTTTCCAGCGTGAACTGGGTGCAGTTGCCGTACTCTTCATCTTCCGTGGAGTGAAGGAACTCCTGCGCCAGACCTGTCGCCGAATCAGACACGTCTACGTAATCAGGCAGCTCTGCGTCTAAGGCGGCGTTTTGCCCGCTGAGGTGCAGGCGAATGCCCTCCAGCACCAGCCAAAAGCCAAGGCCGCCTGCATCGACGACACCCGCTTCGCGAAGCCTTGCCAGCAGATTAGGCGTGTTCTCCACGGCGGCGCTGGCTGCAATACTAGACGCTTCGAATACCTCCAGCACAGTCCCTGCATTCGTGGCGCTGTCTCGGGCAGCAGAAGCGGCCTCTGTCATCACCGTCAGCATCGTGCCTTCCACGGGATTGCCTACTGCCGAGTACGCGAAATCGCGAGCCTCTGTCAGCGCCTCAGCCACTTGCAGCGGGCCTACGTTATCGCAGCCTGCGAAGGACGTGGACATGCCTTTGAAGAGTTGGGCCAGTATAACACCGCTGTTGCCACCGGAGCCCCTGAGCGCGCCCTCCCACATGGCGTTGGCGATCTCTGAAGCAGACTGGCTTTTGATTTGTGAGGCCGTATCCAGCATTCGTTCGAGGGTGAGTAGCATGTTGGTGCCGGTGTCGCCGTCTGGCACAGGATAAACGTTGAGGCGGTTAACCATTTCGGAGTGTTTTCTCAGCGCTGCGGTGGCCGCCGAAAACATGGAAATCAGGTCTTGGCCATCCAGTGCATTTGAAGGCTGATGTAGGTTCGAAGACTGGCTCATAAGCGTTGCCGTTTATTTGTCCATATGCTATCTTTGTTAAGTAATTCACGATAGCTCGTGGGGATGCTCTGTGGGCTAAGCGTGAGGTGCAGAATCGACCGAATAGTTAAGCAATTCGATTCTATTTAATCAGTATACAAGAGTTAAAGGTGTGTCATGGCTGTTTGCCAAAGGTGCAATAAAGCAGGTCAGTCCGGCAACAATGTGAGCCACTCGAAGCGTCGTACGCGAACCAGGTGGTTTCCAAATGTGCAGAAGATGACCATATACGAGGACGGGGAGGCGCGTAAGCTAAGTCTATGTACACGCTGCTTGCGCACCCACTATAAACATTTAATGAAAGGCTAATCTTCCTTGCAGATACTGCTGGTTGGTCTTAGTCACAAAACCGCTCCTCTTGAAGTTAGAGAATCAGTCTCGTTCTTAAATGATCAGCTCCCGTCGGCGCTTGGTGCGCTTAAGGAGAAGGTCGGCGAATGCGTAATACTTTCGACCTGTAATAGGGCAGAGATTTACGCAATCACAGATAATACTATCAAGACTGCTCCTTTAATTCGTGATTTTGTCGCGGATTTTCATGGTCTGAACAAAGAGATCGTGTCCCCTCATTTTTATGAGTACGATGGGGCCGATGCTGTTCAGCACCTCTTCCGTGTGGCAGGTGGTCTCGATTCCATGATCGTTGGTGAGTCGCAGATCCTGGGACAGGTACGGGACGCTCTGAGCTCTGCTTCAGATGGCCAAACTGTGCAGGTATCTACCCTTGGCCTTTTCCACTCTGCCATTCAAACGGGCCGTCGCGTTCGCGAAGAGACCGCCGTAGGCAGAAACCCGCTGTCCATCAGCTATGCTGGCGTCAAGCTGGCGCAGCGTACACTGGGCAAATTGGAGTCCTCTCGTGTGCTGCTTATCGGCGCCGGAGAGGCCGGAAGGCTTGTGGCCAGTGCTCTGAGGACGGCTGGTGTGGCTGATGTAATGGTCGCCAACCGGACCGAAGAGAGGGCGCAGGAGCTAGCCGAGTTCCTCGGTGGCAGGACCGTTCCCTTCTCGGAGATCGAGAACAGCCTAAGTCAGGCTGACATTGCCATTTCTGCAACCGACTCCCCGAGTTTCGTAATCACAGAAGACATGGTGGGCAGGGCCTTCGCTGACGGCCGAGAATCCCCCATGTTTCTATTTGACCTGGCTGTGCCCAGGGACATTGACCCCGATGTAGCAACCATGCGTGGTGTCAATCTGTTCAACATCGATGACCTCTCCGCAATCGCGGAAGAGAACCTCGAAGAGCGCAAGCGGGCCGCCGTCGAAGCCGAAAAGGTCGTCGACGACGAGCTGGCGAAGTTCATGAAGTGGTGGGACACGCTGGACGTGATGCCAACCATACGAGCATTGCGAAAGCAGGCTGAGGACATTCGCCAAAAAGAGATGACCCGCGCGACCGTCAAGCTGGAAGGCCTATCCGAGGAACAGATGGGTGCCGTTGATGCCCTGACGCGTTCCATAGTAAACAGGCTTCTGCACGATCCCACGTCGTCGCTCAAGCAAGGCGCAGACAACGCTCGGTTGTTGGCCGCCAGGGATCTTTTCAAGCTCTGGGAATCTGAATAAGACCCCCTAAACTTCCTGAGAAGCCTGCCCCGTATTTGGCCGCCCTTTTGTTTCCCAAT
>CAUZQF010000113.1:0-7689 GCA_963581905.1 Dehalococcoidia bacterium | reverse complement strand
GTACTTTTATCTGCCCTGTGCCCTAACCCTAGTTTCCTTTGGACTTCGGATGGGGATACCTTTTGCAGACTCCTGGGTTCCACACCAACATCATATCCGAAGCCCATTATTTTATACGTAGGTGAATTGGGTTGAGATTTCTAAGACCTGGATCCTCTCTACTAATGCTGGCGTTAGAAAATGGCCACAGGATTAACGGGAGAGCCAGTAGTGTTATAGAGGCGCAGCGGATTTATGGTTACGAAGAATTCCCAACGGTTTCTTTCCTTGCAAGCCTCAGCCAGCTCCTCCAAATTAGGATTGTCCAGAATCCACAATCCCATGGCCGTAATGCCTACCTGATGGATGGGGTTGGACATGCTGGGGTATTGGCTGGGCATGACGTCGTTGCCGGTGTCGCTGCCCATCACGGCAACGCTACGCTCGTGGAACAGCGGAAGGCAGGCGGCCTGGCAGGCTGGCGAACCCATCTCTCTTGGGTTGACCGGCCCCTCTTCGTTGCGCCGACGCAGGTTGCCCGTCCGAATGAACAATACGTCGCCCTCCTGGATCTTGAAACCACATCGCTCTTCTGCGGTCAAGATGTCTTGAGGCATCACGCCTTCGCCTCTCTCCACCCAGTCAATGCCGCGAATCATCGGCACATCGACCAGGATGCCTCGGCTCATGATGCCGTCTTTAGCTAGCTCAACCGACTCTACTGTCGCTCCCAAGCTGGTGGACACCAGGTGTGACGGGCGGCCGTTGTACATTTTTCCCTCCCAGAAGAAATGGGCAAGGCTGTCGATGTGGGTAATAGTCTGGCCATGGAACACCAGTCCAAAGAAATCCGTTGATGCCTGATTTGCCCTGGCCGATACCTTATCTCCGCTGGCCCAGCCCTCTCCGCTCTCGACCATGTAGTGAATCGGCATGGATGAGACGTCTGGAGCGGCCTCCCACGATATGGTGCGAGCCAGAGATATGGTCTTCCCTTCCTGCACCAGTCCCACTGCTCGTTTGGTCTTCTCTTCCGATAGGAAATTAAGTGTGCCTAGCTCATCTTCTTCGCCCCAACGTCCCCAGTTGCTCAATTTATCGAAATAGGTCAGTACCTCTTCCTCTGACGGAATGTCTGCAGGCATGTGGTCCTCCTGTTTTATTGATATCTGTTAGCGGCTCGACAGTAATAGCCAGAAAGTCGGCACAAGTATAATGCCAGCGCTTTCTTGTGTCATGGGACTGTTACTAATATGGGGATGCGATGCCCATATTGGCGTTCATGGCGTCGTACCTTGAAAATTAGGCGACTCTGGGGTACATTATGCGCAAGGACTCTTTGTCCAAAATACCTAGTATTGGAGGGCATGATGCTACAGTGTACATGTACCCAGGCTGGGATCGCGACGGCTGAAAAAGAGCCATTGTGTACCCAGCCAGACGAGATTGGACTGGTTCCAATCGAAGAAGACCCCCTCATTGGCGAGACGCCCCAAGGCACCCTGCAAAGCTGGCTGACGCCGAATCCTCTTTTTTACGTTCGTAATCATTATTCTTTTCCAACCCCTGAAGAGACAGCCTCTTGGAAACTTGTCATTGATGGCAACGTTTCTAATCAACTAGAACTCTCTCTTGATGATTTCAGGCAATATCCCAAACAGACCCTTCCCATCACCATGGAGTGTGCAGGCAACAATCGCAGCGACCTGCAGCCCAGAGTACCTGGCAATCCCTTCCAGAATGGCGCAATTAGCACTGCCATCTGGGGTGGTGTACCGCTTTACGAGATTCTCGCCAAAGTCGGAATCAAGTCCGGGTCAATTGAGGTCTTATTTGAGGGTATGGACGGCGGTGAACCCGTACCTAGCGTTGCTAAAGAGCAGTATCTCAGAAGCCTAACTCTGGATATGGCCAACAACCCCAACGTTCTCTTGGCATATGAAATGAACGGCGAACCACTTTCTCTTGAGCATGGATACCCCCTTCGGTTGGTAGTCCCGGGCTGGTATGGTATGGCCTCTGTGAAGTGGTTGAAGCGCATATCGTTGATTACCGTGAAACACCGTAGCTTCTTCCAGGGTGAGCGCTACTTTATTGAGGAAGATGACGGCACGGAGACCCCTGTCGAGGATATACAGGTAAAGTCGCTTATTAGCTGGCCTCAGGACGGTGGAGCCCTCGTACAGCAGAGTCATAATGTTTCCGGATTGGCATGGTCAGGCTCCGGGCACATCAACCGCGTGCAGGTAAGCAGTGACGGTGGCGATACCTGGGAAGATGCCAAGCTGGTGGGTCCTCGCTACGAGTTCGCGTGGCAGCAGTGGAATTACAGCTGGACGCCAGCCTCCGAGGGACACTACACCATCGTGGCGCGAGCTGAAGATGAGCAGGGTAACCTTCAGCCCATGGAAACCCGCTGGAACAAGTTCGGTTACGTCATCAATGGCGTAAAGCCGGTGTGTGTTAACGTTTCCTAAATAAGGATCTTTTCGTGAAAAAGGGCAGGGTCGTATCGGCTCCGCCCCTTTTTTCGAGTACTAAAACTTTCGCGCAGGGCTCTAATTACCTGTTCTATTGCTAGACACGAGGAATAGGTTTGCTTACACTCGAATCGTAGTATTGATTGAAATACACCTGCGGGGTCGAATGCCACTAATTGCTTACTAACACCTTCATTCATCTGCCCAGAGTCGGCAAAGTCACCGAGATGGAGCTTTGGCAATCGGGCGTTCAGACTTGGGACGACTTCATCGCTGCCGATTCCATAACTTCCCGCATAGATGGGCAGCGGGACTATCTGAAGTCGCTGATATCGGAATCTCAGGAGAGGTTGGAAGAGAAGAACGCCCGATATTTCAACTCCTGTCTATCCTCCAGGGATATGTGGCGCGTGTACGCTGACTTCCGAACGAATGCGGCCTTTCTGGATATAGAGACTACTGGTCTTTCGCCAGACAGCAGCCACATCACCATGGTAGGAATTCTGGACTCTGAGGGCTACTCCGCCTTCGTTTATGACGAAAACCTGGATGACCTCAGAGAAGCAATGGAGAAATACGACCTGGTAGTTACCTTCAACGGGACGTCTTTCGACCTACCCTACGTCGAGCACTACTTCGGCCGTATGTTCCAGGACATGGCCCACATAGATCTACGATTCGCCCTAAAGCGGGCTGGCTACAGCGGTGGCCTTAAGTCAATCGAGTCTCGCCTGAAAGTGGGTAGGCCAACCAGCCTGACCGCTCTTACCGGGTACGACGCCATAACTCTTTGGCGTCAATGGAGGAAAGGCGACCATGGAGCCAGAGAGACGTTGATTCGTTACAACGCCGAGGACGTGGCTTCCCTCCCAGCGCTGGCTGAAATTGCCTACAACGAGCTTGCTGAGCGACTGCCCATAGACTGCGAACCACTCACTCCACTTCACAGACATGATATAGACCTGCCTTACGATGAAGACGTAATTGAGCAGATTGTGGCCAATCGCAGGCCCAGCTGGTTCATGGCATGACACTAATAGCTTTCGTAGATCCCGACGGCAGGGTACAGCTGACCTCATCATCAAACGGTCGCCCAAGGTCTATAACGCCAGCCGGCATGAGGTTTACCTGGCCGACCTGGTCACCGAGCGGCGAATTCGTTGCCGTATCCAGGTACGGCGCGGGCGAGAACGGCCACGGTGGTCTCAGAATCTGCCTCGCAGATCACGCAGACGAGTCTCTGAGCGAGATCTACGCCAATATGCCGGGAACGGATGCCATCGCTCAGGAAACGCCGCACTACGCCATGTGGTCTCCTGATAGCGAGAACCTCGCCTTTGTCGCCCAGATGCCTAAGAATGGCCTTACGCTATTCGTTCGCGGCGTCATCACGGGAGACGAACCCAAGCAAATAATAAGCGGTGGACCGCTATTCGCATCTTGGTCACCAGACTCTAAGTACATTTTGGTGCACTCCGGCCAATTGCATTACCTGATCAGGTCAGACGACCTGGAGCCAGCGCAGATTCCGGTAGTGTCGGCCCAGTACATGAGCCCATCATGGAGCCCCCTTATCAACAGCATGGCCTTTTGCGGGGAGCTAAGCGAACACGAGCAGGGGCTTCTCGTGGCGGAGACCGACGGATACGGCGCAAGAATGATATCGGAGGTGGCTGGCTCGGCAACCTTCAGTTGGCACCCGGCGGGTCGCCATATTGGCCTGGCCAAAGACCTCGACAGGGCCTCTGGTTTCTACAACAGCTTGTGGATGGTAGACACTGAGAAAGAGACAGAAGAGCAGATACTTAGTGATCGCTTTCTGTCCTTTTTCTGGTCTCCAGACGGCGCTTTCGTGGCCTACGTCACGCCGTCAGAAGAGGGAAACGGCTCCATTAGGTGGGCCATTCTCAACGTGAATACCAGAGAAAGCTACTACCTCACCGACTTCCAACCCACTAGGGAGCAACTGAACATATTCATGTTCTTTGACCAGTATGGACAGTCCCACTCGCCATGGTCCCATGACAGCCGAAGCCTCATATTCGCTGGACGACTGGGAGCAAGGGCCGTGCGCTCCAGGTTGCCCGAAACCAGGTCGTCGCAGGTGTACACGCTCTCAATCGCCCAGGAGAGCCGCCCATCGATGGTTGGCCCTGGCGGATTGGGCGTGTGGTGTCCGGTACCGGAGCAGCCTGGGACATAATCTGCCTCGCTACCTGCCGCAACACGAAAACCCCCTCCGCCGCTAAACGACCCAACGTAGCCCCATATTTCCACAGTGGGTGTTATCGCCTACCAAGTCACGTATCGCCTACGTGGATTTACTAGGACGTCCAGATTACATTGATTACGACTTACTAATTCCAGGAGTTCGGATGGGGTTTATCCGATCTTATTGGAACAGTTCGGGGCAGCTAGCCTGTCCAAATATTATCTCCAGTGAGGACAGACAGATGTCCACATCGACGCAGGTGATGAGCACGGGGGACGACACTCAGACGGACGTTTTGGATCCGCAGCACTTTCAGCAGTTGGTGCAAGGCCTGATCGGCAATATTTTTAGTGCTGTCGTCATCTCCGAAGAATCAATTCGTTACGTATTGCTGGGCCTGGTCGCCCAGGGACACATACTTCTGGAAGACACACCAGGCGTTGGCAAGACACTCATGGCCAAGACGCTGGCGCAGTCCATCCAGGGTAGGTTCTCCCGTGTGCAGTGCACGCCCGACCTCTTGCCCAGTGACATTACAGGCACGTCTGTATTTAACATGCAGCAAAACCTGTTTGAGTTCAAGCCAGGGCCGGTCTTCTCGAATATTCTCATTGCAGACGAGATCAATCGAACCGGCCCAAGGACTCAGGCCGCGCTCCTAGAGGCTATGGCCGAATTCCAGGTCAGCGCCGATGGCGAGCCCTACCTGCTGCATCGGCCTTTTATAATCATCGCCACTCAGAACATGGTGGAGAGCCATGGAATATTCCCACTACCCGACTCACAGCTAGACCGGTTCCTGATTCGTATGAGCCTCGGTCTGCCATCTCCTGCACAGGAAATCGAGATACTTTCGAGATCAGATACCTCATTACAAGGTGTCTCCCCAGTGCTATAGACACAGGATGTCATCGCATTGCAGGCCACCGTGAAGGGGGTGAAGGTCGCTCTACCGGTCAAAGAATACATGGTGAACATATCCCAGGCCACGCGAGAGCACCCACAGGTTTCAAGAGGGGTTAGCCCCAGGGGAACTGTGCTCTTACAAAGTGCATCTCAAGGCTGGGCAGCCTTCGAAGGCAGAGATTTCCTCATTCCTGAGGACGTCAAGAAGACCGTACCTATGGTTCTGCCTCATCGGATAGCCATCCACCCAGGCTCTGACATGAGTAGCGTCGACATCATCCATGAAATCCTAGACACCGTAACAGTGCCAGTTTAGGAGAACTCCATGCATATCTCGGTACGACCTCGAGGCATAGGTCTGATAGTCGTCGCAGTAATGCTCTTCGCCCTTACCGGGTTTACCCGTGTCGGCTGGTTATTGCTGTTCGACGCTGTGCTCTGGGGCATCATCATCATTTCCATGATCTTGCCGTGGCTTGCTATCGGAAACATAGGCTTTCATCGAAGGCTCACAGGTTGGCAGGGCAAAGGCAAATATGAAGGCCCCATGGCGGGCGATCTTTGTGACCTCGAAATCCACCTGGAAAACCGTGCTATTCTGCCGGCAGTCTTTGTTGCCGCAGCCTACGATTTCGAAAAATTAGGAATCGAGTCTGAAAAGCGGGGAATATTTCTCGCGTGGCTGGGCCGTCACGGCACTCACACAGTAACGACTCAATGCACCTTCCTGAAGCGAGGGCTGTACCGCCTGTCCAGCTTCAAGGTGGAGACCAGCTTGCCCTTCGGCATGTTTCGCAGGCGCAAGTCTACAAACAATCCTACTGAAATTCTCGTTCTGCCCGAGGTCCACCCCGTTACCGGACTAGAGCTTCTGGACAATTCGGGGACGAACTCCAACCATATGCTGCGAGCGCGAGTGGGCGACCTGATCACCGGGTCCAGAGGCTACGTTGCAGGGGACCCGTGGCATCATATCCACTGGAAGAACGCTGCTCGGACCGGTCAACCCGGACCTTCCGGAAACGACCAAACTAGACACCGAAGCAGGCTCTGAAGGACAGATGCTTGGTCCGGTCATTGATCCACTAGTTATTCAGGTCCGCAGTCCAGTGCTGACCTACTGGCGTGATAAGACATACGACACATTCGCAAACGGCGACTGGCGCGAGGATCGCACTGCCTGGGCAACACGACGCTCGAAAGTATCGACAGCGATCTACGCCGCGCCCCAGCCGAAGAATCTGCGATCGGGGCCTCTATACAACCAGAACTTCTTCATTAAGCAGGATCTCGGCTATAAGGAATTCCTCAGCGGCTACTCACCTTTGCTGGCATCCATTCCTCTGGCTGAGGACGGGTCCCGCACGGTTGCTGCTGGCAAAACATACAGAGTAATATCCGCGCTGCCAGACTTCAGTATGCGTAACCTTCGCAACTCTGATCCTGCCAACCGAATTGAGCAGCGTTACCGTCGGTTGCCCGCAGATTCTGAGAGCATCCAGTCTGTGGCGAGTCAGATAACTGAAGGCGTATACACGGACATAGATCGCATACAGAAATTATGAATACGACCTGCAGGCCATCGACCACGGGATTCTCACGTTAACGCCTACCGCATTCATAGAATCACAAGGCAAGGGAACAGGCATGGACCTCGCCACCGCAACGGTGCTCTTAGCGCGAGGTGCTGGCATCGCTGCGCGACTGGTTACCGGTTACCTTCCAGGCCAATTCGACCCCTTGTCAGGCACCTACATGGTTCGCGAGAGCGACCGACATGCATGGGCCGAGGTCTTCTTTAGCGATTCAGGATGGGTTCCCTTCGACAGTGCCCCGTGACCCTCAACTACCAAATATGGAGAGGGTGGCACCTTCTTCGACTCATCGCCCATAGGAGCCATATTCAGCGCGGACATTTCAGAAGACATCTACAGCTCTGTGCGCTCCACGCCGGGAATGCTAGGCGATCTGCTTGACGAAGGTTCAGTGGAGCGACTGATCAAGATCCTCGGGCCAGTGATCGCCGTCCTAAGTATTTCGATGATGGCTTTCGCCGCTTAGCGATACACACCAATGCTTCGATCAGGCAGGGCGTGTATGGCTTACTCAGGA
>CAUZQF010000112.1:0-7796 GCA_963581905.1 Dehalococcoidia bacterium | reverse complement strand
GGTCATTGTTTTCTGATGCTAAGCAAAGCCGCCCCGATGGGAGAACTCGGCCTCTTCGTTGGTGATGAACTCCAGCAACGCCGCCTGCCCGTTCTCGGTGGCTTTACGCGCTCGCTGGATTGCGGCCACAACGTCTCCTGGATCCTCGACGCGCTCTGACCAGCCGCCCATGGCGCGTCCCAGGTCGGCGTAGTGCCCACCAAGATCGCGGGTGGCGTACAGCTCGTGGGAGGAGGCCATGTGTGGGATCTCGATGGCCATGGTGGAGTTGTTGAACACCACCGTCAGTATGGGTATGTTTGCGCGGACCGCCGTTTCGAAGTCAAGACCCACCATTCCGAAAGCGGCATCGCCCATGAAGTTCACGACGAACTTGCTTGGGTCGGCCAGCTTGGCTCCCATGTTGAGGCCCAGACCAGTGCCCAGGCCGTGGGACTTGCCCCAGCCAAGGTAGGTGTGCGGACCGCCTGCCTGATAGAACGGCATTATCTGGTCACGCGGGCTGCCGGAGTCGTGAGTGACGATGGCCTCATTGGGGTCGACGGTCTGCATGAACTCCCAGATGACCCTATACGGTGTCATGGGGGTCTGGTTGGAGGTCAGCTTCGGCAACCACTCGTCCAGCCATTCATTACGGATTTCTGCAATCTCATTTGCCACATTGTTAGTAATGCGGTCACGAGTGCTCAAAAGGTCTTTGCAGGCATCGATGAACTGGCGGAGAACCAGTTTTGCATCCCCGATAATCGGGTAGTCCGCCACGTAGTTCTTGTCGATATCTATCGGGTCGTTAGTCGCATGTATGATCGTCTTCTGGCCAGGTATCGGCATAACCATTCCGTGTTTGGTCAGGCTGGTTCCGATGGCCAGCATAACGTCCGCCCTGCTGACGAACTGGTAACAGGCGCGATTCATGACACCGGTGCCGCTTCCCAAAGCGAGAGGGTGCTTTTCCGGAAAGGCGCTCTTGCCCAACATCGTCGAGACCACTGGCACCTGCAGAAGCTCTGCCAGCTCTATAAGCTCGTCCGTGGCCTCTGCGTACAAGACGCCCTGACCGGTCAGGATAATTGGATTGTCAGCTTCTAACAGTACCTTGGCGGCGTCCAAAACGTCCTGCGGATTGCCTTCCGAAGCCGTAAATTTAATCGGTGTGTAGGAATCGACTCTGGATGCGTCAACCTCAGCGTTGGCTATATCAGCGGGAATCTCCACCATTACAGGCCCCGACCGGCCGCGCTTGAGCGCCGCAAAGGCCCTGCGCATGGTATCGACTACCGTCGCCGGAGAGTTCAGCTGCTCAATGTACTTGGTGACGTCCGCATAGCTCTTCATGGAGCTAAATAGAGGGTAAACGCCCTGCCTATCCATGGGGTGCCCCAGAGGCAGAAGTAGCATTGGCACGCCGTCAGAGAAGGCTGTGGCCACGCCGGCGAAGGCGTTCTCCGCGCCAGGGCCGTACTGCATGGCGAACACGCCGGGAGGATTGCCGTTAGTAACACGAGCATAGCCGTCGCCTATGCCCACGCCGACCCGCTCCTGCCGGCATATGATGGGCCGAATTCCCATCTCAGCGGCGGCTTCGATAACCGGTGTCGTTGGGAAGGCACTCAGGTACTCTATACCTTCTTTTTTCATAATCTGGGCTATGGCGTCAATGACCCTCATTGCTTGTCCTCCCTGTTGATGACGATTTAGGTCTGGATACGAGGAATATAGCATATGGACTCGCAAGGGTCATCTGAGGGTGGAAAGTTCAATCCCTGATAAATAGGTTTAATTTGGCAACAAACAAGATTCTTCACTCGACAGGCCTCGGGGTTAACCCAGACTAACCCAGACTAACCCAGGCCACCGCTGGAATTGAGCTTTGCAAGCATCTGACGGCACCACAAACGACGCCGAATCAGGCCAAGGCAACCTGGAGTCCGGCCACACCGGAAGTAGCCCTCATGAGAAAGGGCGGGTCGTTCCGAACCTCATCCCCATCAAGCGGGTGGTGATGATGATGGTCGCGTCAGACGGTCTCTACTTCTTCTACTGGTTTTACCTAACGTGGAAGCAGTATCGAGATCACACCAGCGAAGAGGCCTTCCCGTTCTGGCATACTATGACGCAATCTGTGCCAGTCTACGGGCTCTTCCGAGTCCACGCCCACATGGGAACATTTGCCGAACTCATTGGCAAACACGGCACGCCCTCCACCATCAGGCCAAAGTGGGCCGTCGCCGTCATACTAATCAGTACCTTATTAAGCCTGGCCTCCTGGCTGATAACACTGCAAGGTCATCTTTCACAGGGGCAGGCTCTGATGGCCCTCGCTCTGGCAATCGTACAAACGGCAATGGTCGCGTGGCTGTTGGTAGGCGTTCAATCTAACCTAAACAGCTACTGGAACTCGATCTCAACAGGAGCAAGTCGTGCCAAGGTTGGCGCAGGAGAGGTCGTCCTGGCGATTCTTGGCAGCATATCCTGGCTCCTCACGATTGCTGCGGTTGCCAGTGAGTCGTTCCGATCATTGTGATTTAGCCCTACTCTTCTGAGACCTTGACCAGCAATTTGCCGAAGTTCTCGCCTCGCATCATGCCGATGAAGGCAGCAGGTGCGTTCTCGATGCCCTCGACTACGTCCTCTTTGTATTTGATCTTTCCCTCACGTATCCAGCCAGCTATGCGCCGACGTCCATCGCCATGCCTCGCCGCGAACTGGAATACCAGGAAACCTTCCATCCGCGCCTGATGCGTGGTCAGCAGACGTACATTGCGCGGACCTAACGCAGGCTCCGCTAGGTTGTATTGGGATATCTGCCCACAGATGGCTATGCGTGCGAAGTCAGCCAGGTTCTCCATTACGGCGTCAGATATCTCCCCGCCAACGTTGTCGAAGTACACATCGATGCCCAGCGGACAGGCCGACGCCAACTCAGACATCACGTCCTGCGTCTTGTAGTTGATTCCCACATCGAAGCCAAGCTCGTCGACTATGTAGTCGATCTTCTCCTGAGTGCCTGCGATGCCGATGACTCGGCAGCCCATTATCTTAGCAATCTGCCCAACCACCTGACCTACCGCGCCTGAAGCCGCCGACACCACGACAGTATCGCCGGGCTTAGGCTCGCACACATCAAGCAGGCCGAAGTAGGCCGTCATGCCCGGCATTCCCAGAATGCCCAGCGCTGTCGATAGCGGTCCCAGCGCCGTGTCCACCCGAAGCAGGTTGCGTCCGTCTGACGTGGCATACTGCTGCCATCCCAGAGGACCGACGACCAGGTCGCCTACAGCGAAGGCCGGCGTACGCGCCTCAACCACCCGGCCAACCACTCCGCCAACGATGACACAGCCTAGCTGCACCGAGGGTGCGTATGACTCCACGTCCCGCATGCGTCCGCGCATGTAAGGATCCAGCGAGAGCCAAATTGCCTTTATCAGCACCTCGCCCTCTCGCGGCTGAGGTATGGGCTCTTCCACCAGGTCGAAGTCCGACGGCTGCGGATAGCCATCCGGACGCGATTTTAAATTTATTCTTAGGTTAGATTCCTGATTCATCGTCCCTCACAAATTGGATATAGAAAGTGTATGAAAGTGCCCTTAGTTAGTCAGACTCCCGTGGCTGGTCTCCAAATCGAATCTTATCCCCCGCAAAGCCGCTTGTCGAACATCTTAAGCTTTCAAAATTCAAAAAATCTTGACGGGGTTGGCGGTCGGCAATACCATGCCGCCATCTGACCGCTTAGACATAGTTAACGTCACACCACTCAGGCAAGGAGATTCTGCATGCCCGACTACCAGCCATTGGACCTATCTCCAGTCTCATGGCTTCATTCGCTACAGAGTCGATTCTACACGCCTGCGCAGTCGACGAATCCACCAGGCCAGCGCACTATTCGAACGCCCGACCAGCATGGAAAAGAGCAACACCTTGTAGATCCATTCCCTGGTGACTTTAGAGGTTGTGTCCGGGCTGAGCCACCCACGATTATTAGCCAGCTGGGCCAGAGTACCCAGGCCAATGATCACCGGCCACAGCGCAGCCAGCCGTAGCCTCAGGTTACGTCGGGGAATGGCCAGAATGTACCGCTCGGCAGCCGCGTAGTGATCCAGCGCAAGATTAATACCGTCCACCAGAGCAGGCCGAGCCTTGTCGCTGTTGTCAGCGTTCAGCAAGTCAGAGGGATCCAGGTCCAGTTCTGATAACGCATTCGCAGTGAGATAACAGCGGCCCATGCGCAAGTCCTTGGGAACGTCACGGAGTACATTGGTCATTTGCAATGCCTTACCGAAACGCACCCCCAAATCGAACATCGCAGCCTTGTCCCAATGTCTCAGCGATGCAGTGCAGGACATTGACACAGCTGTCCAGAATTCGCCCACACACCCGGCGACGTGGTAGATGTAATCGTCCAGTGCCGGCGCACTATCCAAAGCAACAACTTGCCCGGAATCTTCTGTGGGAAACGTGGTGAGGTCCGTCTCCATGCCCCGCGTCAGTGTGACGACGACCGACCGCACAGCCTCCTGATCCTCTAAAAGCAGGCCTTCCAATATACCAAATACAGCGGGCAGCGACCGAAGAAGCTCTGCTTCCTTGCTGATCTCCTGCAGCTCATTTAAGGCGTTGCCGATGCTTTGTAGTGCCTCAAAATCAGCCGGCCCAACCACCTGCGCGCGGAACGCAAGGAGGTGCATTAGCCGGTTCCGAGGAGGCAGCACCATGGTATCGGAGATGGTGTCGGCGGCGCGCGCCAGAAGGTAGGCCAGACCCACAGGCTCACGCACCCCTGCCGGAAGAACTTTCAGGGTGAGGTAAAAGGACCGGGATACGCCTTTGAGCAGGTCTGTAAGCAGGCGACGCCGTTCTGCGGGGGAAACGGCCGGTAGCCCGCCTGAGGACGGCTGCGCTCCAGACATACTAGACCGCCTACTTGCCCAGGCCGCGTTGAAGACCCCGCACATAGGAGATCTGACCTAGATGCTGGTCTTCCTCCCCGATCAGTTGGCGATACATCCTGACCAGGGAGAACTCTCGAAAGCGACTTGATGTGCCGGGCGCTTCGGGAAAGGGCGCTCTGCCGGGAACCGTATCGAAATCGGCTTCTTTAAGGCCGCCTAGAAAGTCCAGTGTTTCCTTGCGAACGGAGGCAAAGTACGCCTGTAAGAGGTCTTTGGGCAGGTTCGGGAAATTGGCGACCTGTTCAGCTGAGTAAGCGAAGCCGCTGCCCAGGTCAGACAGGCCAAGCTTGTCGCCCCAGCTTTCGCGCAGCCATAGGCTGTCTTCGCCCTTGGCAAAGGCACTCGTCCAGCCATCCTCGACTCTGGACACGTGCCAGTAGATGAAGGCGATAGAATTGGCCTCGGGGTCTGGCTTCCAACCCATCTCCTTCGTAGTCAGAGGTTCGATGGCCGTGTTTACACGAACGTTGTAGTCTTCCAGGGTCTCTACTATGAAGTCGCGTAGCAGCATAACAGTTCCGCAGGTCCACATTGTCTTTGGACGCGATTATCTCACGTTTGCGGCATCAGCAACAGTAAATGCGGCGCGTTGCAGAAGAGGAGTTGATCAACAGCTATCGAATGGAAATAGAGACTTCACTCAATAACAACTGGCAAGGCACGGCAAGAGAAATAGAAAGTTAATTGACCGCAAGCGTACCAGACACCACTCGCGACTCAATTATGTTGCCCTCATCATCGTCCACGCTGAGGATTTCGACGAGCAGTTCGCTAGTAACTGTTTTTAGTAGCTCTATATCAACTGTAGCCAGTCGCTCCTCTTTGATGTTGCCCTCCAACATGTGCTGCAGGTCTACAGCATTAATGTCGACGGATGCGGCAGGCAAATCCCCGACCAATTTGAGACCAAAGGCCGGCAGGCTCACGTTGGTGATCTGTCCCACCGTGGGGTCCGCCACCGATACGGCAATGGCGTAACCCGAAATGCCTGTTCTGGCATCAAAGACAGTGATGTGTACGGATTGAACCTGCCCCACGCTGCCGGATGCATCAGATATCTCAATACGCGACCCCGAAATTATCACCACGGCCGATGTGGTCGGAGCTGGCACAGGTGCAGGTGCGGGTGCGACTACCACTACCGTGGGGGGAGGTTGAGGCGAGGCTATTGCTTCTGGCGCTTCGTAGCCACCAAAGCAGGCGAGGCCGACGATCATTAATGTCGCTGCGATAAATGTGAGCAAAGTGCGTTTTGCCATAAACTAATCTAGCCTCGTCGCTCTGAATTATTCCATAGCCATGCGACTAAATTAGAGGTAAACTCTACCGTCATAGGAATAACGATTGTCCTTGTCCCATTTGCGCCCCGCATTAACGAACACCCAGCGTGGCAGGACGAAACTATATCATGGAAAAACCTGAAAAAGAATGAACAATATAATCATCACGATCGAAACAGCGAGCAACATTCGGGCCAGCGAGACGATGGCTGACCTGAGAAACGTCGTGGAAAACATGTACTTCCCCTTGCGAGTTGCAGGTTTTTGGGACTCTCAGGCGAAGGTCCACCTTTGCCCTCAGGAGGAGCGCAGGCAGGAGTGTCCGCACAAGTCTGAGGATGGCGAAGTCAGCAAGCCCGCATATGTCGAGACCATGCAAAAGGAGCGGAAGGTAAGCACAGAAGTCTACTTCCCACATGCAGACCTCACCTTCTACCTATGTTGATATTTGTATTTTGAATTGAAGGCATGGGCGATTTATGTTCGGCAAATCGCTACATGTTCATTGAGTTAATAACTGCGCCATGTATGGGAACCAAAGTCAGCCAAGCAGGCAACCTAGTCAGGAGCTATAAAATATGCCCATTCCTACACCGGCTCGAAAGTCCACCGCCCCGTATGAGGCCCACCCGCTTCAGGACTTCCTGACCAGGACTGCGGAACGATTGTCTGACAAGGTCGCCATCATCGACGGCGACCGGGAGATCACATACCGCGAGCTCCAGACCTATAGCGACCAGCTTGCGTCGGCCCTGGCCAGCATGGGCATTCGCAAAGGCGACCGGATCGGCCTTCTAGCACCTAACTGCATCGAATTCGAGGTGGCTTTTTACGGCATTGTGAAGGCCGGGGCCATTGCCAGCACGCTCAACTCCGGTTACAGGGAACGAGAGATCGCCCACCAGCTTAACAACAGCCAGGCAGAAGTTCTGATCGTGCATCAGGCCTTGCTGGAAATGGCAGAGGCTGCCAAAAGCGACATCCCCGCCCTAAAGAAAATAATCGTCATCAAGGACGACTCCACGGATGCTGACTCCTTGTGGGGGCTTATCGAGGCCTCACCGGCCAGCCCTCCGGATATTACTGTCGATCCAATGAAGGACCTGGTCGCTCTTCCTTACTCCAGCGGCACCACTGGATTTCCGAAAGGGGTAATGCTGACCCACCACAACCTCACCAGCAATACTGAGCAGCTAATCAGAAGGCCAGGAGAGACCTTCACCTGCACAGAGGATGATGTGGTACTTATCCACCTGCCTCTATTCCATATCTATGGTATGAACGTCCTGATGAACCCATTCATCGCCGTCGGCGCGACCCAGATAATGATGGGCCGATTCGACATGGAGGATTTTCTAAAGCTGCTGTCCAGCCACAAGGTTACGGCCCTGTTCTCGGTGCCACCAGTTGGGCTAGGACTGAGTCAGTATCCCGGCGTATCGAATTACGACCTCAGCTCTATCAAGGTCGGACTCTTCGGCGCTGCGCCACTGTCCACTGACCTGCAGACCAGGATTCAAAATAGGCTCGGCTTCCCAATAATTCAAGGCTACGGTATGACCGAGGC
>CAUZQF010000111.1:0-7838 GCA_963581905.1 Dehalococcoidia bacterium | reverse complement strand
AAGCACCTGCGCCTACCCGAGGCCATTCGCAAGATGACGTCGTTCCCGGCGCAGCGCCTGGGCCTGCCGGACAGAGGCATCCTGCGAGACGGCTTCAAGGCCGACATTGTCATCTTCAATCCAGACACCGTTCGCACTGACGCCACCAAGGACGATCCCCATCACTACCCCGTCGGCATCGACTACGTAATCGTCAACGGCCAGGTCGTCATCGAAAACGGCAAAAACACCGGTGCCCTACCCGGTCGAGGCCTACGCAGAGGGCGGGCGTCGACGTAAAAAATTCGAACGCCCACGGTCAAATTTTCCCTCTGCTATAAATTACGTAAATTTGTCTGCGAAAGAATAGTGGTTGTGCCTCTTTCATGACAAGTTTATGAGCTAGGAAAATATCTTTCCAACCGCCCCCCTACTCCACCCAACCAAGCCCTTCGTCCACATACGTCGTATGGCCCACAGACGATACTTTGACGTACTGACGGAAGGTCCCGCCGTCCACTGAGCGCTCTGCTTCGTGAGTGTCGGTGCGCCACTGAACGGCCTCAGGCTCCGGTCCGTCACGTAGCGCCTCCCACAGAACCCGCCCGTCCATGTCCTCGCCGCCAGACACCCCGAGTATGTTCAAAATAGTCGGCGCGAGGTCAATGTTGCCAGTAGGGTTATCGATGGACAACTCCTGCTTGAAGCTAGGCCCCCTGGCGAACAGCACGTTGTGCGTCTCGTGCCTGCTCATGGAACCGTGTTGCCCTTGACCCGGCCCCAGGCTGGTGGAAAAGGCGTACCCAGCATAACCGGCCTCGTTCTCCGCCGAGTCCCACCTGAAGGACATGGACAGCTCCGGAGTGCGCTCGCCCTGCATGCCCGCCACCGCCGCCAACACCGTGCCTTCGATGCCAGAAACCGCGTCCGACGCCATCAGCGCGCCGCACCACGGCTGGCTCATGAGCCACTTCGCCAGACGGTCAGTGGTGTCCCTATCGCTATTGTGAGTGTAAAAAAGCGCCGAGCCGCCATTGGGCGCAACCACCACACCACCGGGCTGATCTCCAGACGGAAAGCCCGCGTCGCGCACCAGCGCCTGAATGTCGATGGCCTCTTTCACCGTAGAGTAACCGTGATCAGATATGACAAAGACGTCCACATCGTCGTCCAGATGCGAGAGCAACCGGCCAAACTGTTCGTCCGCCTCGGCAATCGACTTCAACGCCACTTCAGAGCCGACACCATGGGCGTGCTGGGCGTGGTCTGGCTCCGAGAACCAGATGAAGGAGACGGCGGGCTGACGCTCCGGAAATACGTACTGAGTGGCGATGTCGACACCCCTAACCAGTTTTTCTACATTGGTTACCCCAGATTCCGGCCACTCTCCGAATCGCTCCACGATGTCATCGTGAAGGCTGTACGGCAGACAGAACTCCGGATGTATCGTCGCGCCACCCGACTTAGCCGCATTAGGGTTGTGGACGTAGGCGTTGCCCGACGTGCCGGTTACCACCGCGATGTACTCCTGCCCGTGCTGCGACAGTATATCAGCCAGCGTCGGCTGCAGTAAGACCCGGCCGGTCTTTTCCGCCAGCTGTGCCAGCAACGGCTGCAAAGCAGAGAAGGCCATGTAAGGATCGAAGTCTCGGACCACCAGCGTATTGGCCGTTAGACCGTGCTTACCCGGATGCATACCCGTGACCATGCTGGCCGCGTTAATGCGCGTCACTGTCGGGAACACCGCGTGGTGGTTGCCGAACGTCACACCCTGGGCCACAAATTGCGCCAGATTCGGCATCAATTCCGGATTCACTTGCGCCGGTTGCAAGCCATCGAAAGCCACAATAACTACATTTGTCATGTATCACAGGTCCTTTTAAAGATTATTCCTCGCCAGTCGTCAAAATTCCCTAGCCGCTTCGTAAGGGTCACTTCGGATAATTCTGTATATCAAGTATGTATCTCTTAGGAGTCTGGTCCCCCCGTTATTCAAAAAATTTGACTTGGAATGGTAGCAGAATACAATAGGCGCACACAGAACGAAACTAGCCCTTTGGAGGTGCTGAATGATAACTAAATTCGATAGCCTATTCGCTGGACACATAGATATGGAGAACGTCGGCTACAGCGGCGTTGCCGTCAACGACCGCAAGTTCTCCAACAAGGAACTGGCTTCCGTCTACGACAAGACCGACGCCATCGCAAAGCTCATGGACTCCAGCGGCTTCGACACCTTGTGGATGGCCGAGCACCACTTCCAGCCCGAGGGCTACGAATGCCTGCCAAACATTATCCTCACCGCCGTTCACCTGGCCCACATTACCAAGAACATAAAGCTGGGCTGTGGCTTCAACATCGCGCCCATGTGGCACCCGCTGCGTCTTGCCGAGGACTACGCCACCGCCGATTATCTAACTGGCGGTCGAGTCCGCTTCGGCGTAGGCCGAGGCTATCACAGCCGCGAGATTGAAACCTTCGGCTCTCCCCTGTTCGACCAGGAGGCCAACCGCGACCAGTTCGAGGAGCAGGTCGATATCGTCTTCAAGGCATTCAACAACGAGTCCTTTTCCCACAAGGGAAAGTACTACACCATACCACCCAGCGTTCCCTACCGCGGCTACCAGTTGGAAGAGATAACCGTCGTGCCAAGGCCAGTCAACCCCATCGAATGCTGGCAGCCTATCCAGAGCGCAACGCCCCGCGCCCTGAACTTCATGGCCAAGCACAACATTAAGGGAGTCATCGGCGGAGGTGTTGCCGAGGGCGGCGCCATGCATCGCGTAGTGGAGGCCTTCCAGAAGGCCAATGCTGATGCTGGTAGGCAGCTTGAGCTAGGTGAAAACCTCAGCTTTGGCTTTCACTTTTTCATTGCCGATTCAGTTGAAGAGGGCATCAAAGCGGCAGGCAAATACTATGAAGAGAACCTGAAAATGTTCGGGCCTCTACGTCTGGTGCGCTCGCTCAGCGAAGAGCAGATCGAACAGATGTCAGATCCCAAGCAAGCGCCTACAGCCGACCTGCCCAAGATCGACGACGCCGTAAAAGCAGGCGGGTTCCTGACGGGGCCGGCAGAGAACATCATAGAGCAGCTGAAGTCGCTGCAAGAGCGTTACCCTGGCCTTGACCGCATCAGCGTTGGCCAGCCAGTAGGCACACCGCAGTCGGTAATCCTGGAGCAGCTGGGGCGGTTCTCCAAAGAGATCATGCCCGCCTTCAAAGGGTAGGTCCCACAAACCGTCTCAGCCGATTTTATGTATTACGGAACTTCAGGTCTGGCCTGAACCAGAATCTGGAAGAATAAGAATAGGAATCCAGAGGGGATATCCCCTCTGGCAGGGGACTGGGGGATGTGCCCCTAGCAAACCAAAACCTTCCCAGGCGGGGCGGTGGGAAAAATAACCTCCGGTCAACCCAAAACCGACTCAAGGAGCAATACAAAAATGCCAAAAAGAAAAGGAACAGCCCTCATGATGGTGTGGGCCGACGTCCCTGCAGAACTAGAAGACGACTTCAACAAATGGTACGTCGAAGAGCACATTTCCGAGCGAATGGCCTGTCCCGGATTCCTCAACGCGGCGCGTTACGAGGTGGTCACGACCGGCCCCAAGCACCTGGCCATGTACGAGCTTGAAAGCCTGGCTGCACTGGAGACTCCCGAGTATCAGAAGGTCCGCGCCAACCCTTCGGACTGGACCAAGCGCGTCTCACCGGACGTCATAGGCACCACGTTCATTCGTAACACCTACGAGATGTTTCTGCCCGACAAGCTCTCGGACGAGATGGCGGAACGAGGCATGGCCCCGGCCCTGCAGATCGGCCGCATCAACATCAAGCCCGAAGACGAAGACGGCTGGAACGACTGGTACAACAACGTCTACATCCCCAACTACGAGAAGGTGCCCGGCGTAATCAGCGGCCGACGTTTCCTGGCTGTGGAGGGCGAGCCCAAGTACCTGACCGTTTACGACTTCGAGAACGAGAAGGTCTCCAGCACCCCGGAGTGGGACTACCAGCGCACCCTCAACCCAGCCAACGATCATTGGCAAAAAACCATGCTTCACCTGCCTGACTCACCCGGCATATGGAGAAAAACCTTCGAACTTTAGAAATCGGCAATGACTTCGATTTGCCCGGATACTGGGGAGCAAAAATACATGACCTCCATTATCGAACCTATGCAACGAGTTGCCCTGTATCCAAGGCAACTCATGGCGGATTACCCACCTGAGCTTGAAGACGCCAACAAGAAGCTCGTTTTCGATATTGCGCATCCGCGTGGAGGCAAACTGTCTGGCCAAATTGGCTTCACCAGATGGGAAGCAATGGAGTTGCCGAGCAACCTCGCTCTCAGTGCAGTCCTGGAAACAACAGATGGCAAGGCTGATATATACGACTATCGGCCCGTTTCTGACATCCCTTCCGCCACTGAATGGCATGTGAACTTCGCGGACCGCTACCTATTTGTTGCGTATGGCTCAGGCCTATTTGCCCAAGACGAAATGCAGGTGGCTGAGCACTTTGTGCTTGCTTCCCTGAGCGAATACTTAATCGACAACGACATGCCTTCTTCGACCATCAGCGCCGGAAGCCCGACACCTGTTCTCATTTCGGGCGCAGCCAGGTCTTGCCGAATAGAAACAGATGTCAGTCCGTTAATGGGCAGACCCTACGGGCTGTATGGGAATGAGTTCAGCGACGCCACCGACGAGGCGATTAGGTTGGCAACAACGAGACTTAATCCTCCTGCGACAACCAACATAATAGCAATGGCAACTCCCGAATACGGATGGGGAGATTATGAACGCACCTATATTTCATACACACTCACCACCGCCTACACGGGATTTAAGGCTGCAGTGTTGGAGTCGGCACACCTTCCTGAAGAACATACGCCTGTGGTGGTTCATACAGGCTACTGGGGATGCGGCGCCTTTGGTGGCAACCGGGAACTGATGGCTATGTTGCAGATGCTAGCCGCGGAAATCGCCGGGCTAACCCGTCTCGTCTTCCACACCGTTAGCGAGTCCGGCCTAGTTACCCTGGAGGAAGCCAAGGACAGAATCGCAGCCAAGGGTCTCGATGACATTAAGACCTCCGAAGACCTCATTAACAGGATCGTTGACATGCGCTTTCAATGGGGGGGTCAGCAATGGTACTTAATGACTTTTGTTGGCAGCAACCCAAGGCTCTATTATTTGAAAAATTTCTCACCAAATTGCTTGCTTAACCTGCCGCCCTTATCATGTGGGCCTAAGCCTTTTATATAAAAATACCAAATTTGTGAAAAACACGAACCGGAGGTGCCATCGTGTCAGACCTAACCCTAAAAACAGCAATCGGTAATTATGGCCAGACAAAAGGCCTCAAAGACGGTTCCATAAAATCAGAGAGATTCGACCTTGAGCATTTTGAAATAACGCCAGTCCCGATGATTTTCCGCCGCATGGTGCGAGACCTGGAGTTTGATGTCGCAGAGATGGCCCTCTCCACTTACCTCTGCGCCAGACACTACGGCAAGGCCTTCACCGCCCTTCCGATCTTCATAACCCGCGCCTTCTACCACGGTGGCATTGTCGTCAGAAACGATCCCAGCATCCAGTCGGCGGGCGATCTGACAGGCAAGCGAATCGGCGTACGCGCTTACACGTATACACCCGGCGTCTGGACTCGGGGCATCCTCAAAACCCAGTATGGACTTGACCTAGACTCAGTGACTTGGGTGCTGTCCGGTGACGAGCATGTCGAAGAGTACGCCTACCCGCCTAACGTCATCTCTTCCGAGAGAAACGATGTGAGTGAGATGCTTCTGGCAGGAGAGGTCGACGCCGTTATTGGCGTTGGGCCTATCGACTCTCCACAAGTCCGGTCCCTGTTTCCCGAAGCCGATGAGGCAGATAAGGCCTGGCACAATAGCACAGGAATATTCCCCATTAGCCATTTGCTAGTAGTAAGGGACGAGTTGCTTGCCGAAAAGCCATGGCTGGCTGAAGAGCTCTTCTTGCTATTCGCGGAAGCCAAGAAGCCTTACATAGACGGAATGGCTACTCAGGAATCAGCAGTACCCCAGGACAAGGCCCAGCAAAAGATGAGCGACATTGTAGGCGGCGACCCGATCCCTTATGACTTCGAAAGCACCTACAAGACGCTGGAAGCCTTCATTGAGTTCAACGTCAACCAGGGGATAATACCAGCGCCCATGAAGCCAGAAGAGCTGTTCCCGGAGCAGACTCTTGGTCTAAAGGGCTAGACACAGGTCGCTTGACCAGTAGCGGAAATCCAACCACCGAAATCGAGAGAGGCATGACTATGACTACAGCCAACCATCAGACCTACGTGTACGTCGGCCTAGGCGGGGAAGGCGACAACCTGGCCCAAGGGGGCATGATGCGCATGAACGGCGGCGAGTGGCAAAGCATTGCCAATGGCCTCCCGGACAATCCCCAGGTTCGTGCGCTGGCCATCCACCCCAGCAACCCGGCCATTGTCTACGCCGGCACCCAGTCTGGTGTTTATCGCAGCGATGACCGCGGCGAGAACTGGCATGCCTTGAACACTCCCAAGCAGGACGTCTGGTCGTTGGCATTTCACCCCAGCAATCCAGACATAATTTTTGCTGGATACGAACCCTGTTCCATTTACACGTCCTATGACGGCGGCGAAAGCTGGAAGCAGGCGGACACAAGTCGAATCCATTACCCTAACGTGACCACCTACATGCCACCCCTGGCCAAACGAGTGATTGGCATAGCCGTAGACCCCTCGGACCCGAACGACGTTTACGCGTCCATTGAAGTAGGCGGGCTGCTGGCAAGCCGAGATGGCGGCGAAAGCTGGGACTCCATCACTGACGGCCTGTACAGAGACAATCACACCGTCGATTTGCACGGCGTTCAGGTAAGCTCCGCCGCACCAGGTACGGTGTTCATCATCGCGCAGGTGGCGATGTTCCGTAGCCCGGATCGAGGCATGCACTGGGAGCACATGCGCTTCGAAGAGATGTTTCCCGGCGGCTCCTACTGCCGAGGTCTGACCATAGCGCCCGACGACCCCAAAACGATCTACCTGGCCGCAGGCGCTGGTGGCGGTGGAGCTCCCGCAGGCACCGAAGAGGCCGGAGCCGTCTACCGCACTCGCGATCTGGGTGATACCTGGGAAAAGCTGGACCTGGGCGACACTCCCCCTGGTCGGATGTTCCAGGTGGCCATAGACAGGGCCGATCCAGACAGGATTTTTTGCACAACAAACTACGGCCATTTCTTCGCCAGCAGCGACGGTGGAGATAGTTGGGCATCAAGCCAGATTCCCGTGGAAATGTCCCGAAGCCTTCACGTCTATCCCATGGTGTGCGGCTAAATTGGACGCAAAGGAGTACTCGCTAAGCTGGTTTGAGTTATCATTAGTATGTAAGATTTTCATAGTCCGATAACTTTACCGCGTTCGCAGGAGACAATACTTGACCACAACCCCGTTACAGCGTGCTACATCCGACGTATCGGAAGAAGATTTGCAGCTAATGGCACTGGCTCAGGCCGACCTGCCTTCCGAATTCGAGAACTATAAGATCGGACGAGAAGGCCCTCTCACAAACGAGATGATGGCTGACCAGGGGTTCCCTGGCAGCAGCGCCGAACGGTACCAAGAGATCGGCCGCATCAGCGGTTTCATGCGAGAGTTTGCTGGCAAATCCAACGCAAGAGACGGCTCTAATTTCATGGTCGCCACTGTTGTGCACCTCTTTGAATCAACAGAATCAGTGCACACGTGGATGAACGATGTGTTCCTGCACGACTTCGAGGACAACATTGGTACCAAGCTCGCCAACGACCAGGAGCTAGTCGCCGTGGCACGCCTGGAGC
>CAUZQF010000110.1:0-7856 GCA_963581905.1 Dehalococcoidia bacterium | reverse complement strand
CCGTAGGTAAATCTGCCTTAGCATCCGAGGGTCTGGTTCAGCAGCAAATACGCGGAAGGCCTTGCTGGCGTAACGCACCGTCTGAAAACCGGATCCAGCTCCTACGTCCAACACCATTTTGCCCTCGATGGGCGCGATTTCCCACATGAGTTTCTCAAGCAGGTAATCGGGGTCCGTGCACTCGTTCCAGTGCTCATAAGCGGTGGGGTTGGTCGCGCCTGTGTAAGGGTAAAACTTCTCATCCATAACTCATTGAGTTTACATGGCTCGGCGTGATTTCGCCAATCTGGTTTTTCGAGAAATGGCTCGAATAATGAAAGATTCGGCAAATGCGATGGTCTGAGATATTCCAACTGAGAGGCATAAACCGGCGGGGAATCTTATGGAAGTATTTGTAGATGCAGCAGTCCAATGCCCTGGTTTCCACGCAAAGCCTGCAGATATTGACACACCTAATAACCTATGATAAATTTAAGGAAAATTCATAGTATGGTGTCATAAATGTATCCTCATGGGAGATATTAGCCACATTCACTGTTTGTGGCGGCACCAATTTTTTAAGGAGGATGTGCATGGCCGGAGAAGCAAAAGTCGACGCCGAAATCATCTACTGTGTACCTTGACAGCATCTTGGTACTGCGGCCTGGACGGCCAATGAGTTGTTTGCCCAAGGTGGCAAAGATGTATCGATCAAGATTACGCCGGGCGTAGCTGGTGTATTCCAGGTATTCCTTGATGGCGAAAAGGTCTTCGATAGGAAAGAGGAAGGCAATATCTTCCCGGACCTGACGAGGGTCAAGCAGATCAGGGCGATCCTGCAGGAGAAGATCAACTCTGCACCAGTAGCAGCTGACTAGATCTTCTAAAATATCGACCTAATAAAAAGCCCCAGGCTGAATAAGTCTGGGGCTTTTTTGTTAATATGTTCTATGAATAGGCCGCTTGAAATAATCTCCACACCTTGAGTCAGTCTAATGCACCTACCCGACATATGGCATCAGTTCGACAGTATAGTCAGGTCTTCTGACGAGGAGATAGACCTTGCTCGTACTGCGCTTCTGATTGCGGCCACTGAGTATCCAAGCCTGAACGTCGAGCGAGAGCTCTACAGAATTGGTCTGCTTGCAGATGGCGTTGCTCACCAAATCTACGACGACCCCAGCCCTCTCTACCATTTGAATACGCTCAGTGACTACCTATTTGACGAGCTGGGCTTTCGCGGCAACTACGATGACTATTACGATCCCAAGAACAGCTTCCTAAATGACGTGCTGGAGCGTCGTCTCGGCATACCCATCACGCTTTCGCTTCTGTACATCGAGGTAGGCCGCAGTTTGGGGATTCCGCTTCAGGGTGTTGGAATGCCTGGTCACTTCCTTGTCAGACACGCCGAAGTAGATGACATGTTCATCGACCCGTATCAGAACGGCATCCTCTTAACCGCAGCAGAATGTGAAGTCAAGTTCACCCAGTTGGCTCACAAGAGGCTGGCCTGGGATGAGAGCTACCTCGACCCTATCAGCAGTCGCGAATTCGTCGCCAGGATGCTGCGAAACCTTAAATCCATATACCTCCAGCGGCGGGACTATGAGCGAGTGCTGTCCACAATCGACAGGCTGCTTTCCATTCAGCCGGATGCGCCCGATGAACTCAGGGACCGCGGTGTGGTCAACTACAGGCTAGGCAACCACGAAGAGGCGCTGGAAGACCTGAAGACGTACGTAACCAACGCCGGATCTCCTGGAGACGCTGGCGCTGTCCACAGGCTTATTGATCAGATCCAGGACATCCTTGGAGATTAGTTCTCCTCCTCTTAGGACCTCCTAGCTGCCCCGTACACCAACTGTGCTACTATGCCAGCGTCCAACTAGGCGATACCTTCTGGCGTCGTCAAACTCTGTAATGTCAGGCAAAGCATATGACGAAATCGATCCCCGAAGACTACCGCTGCAAAGTCGAGAAACCGGGAGATTTTGACCAGTACTGGAACGATGTTCTGTCGCAAGCGGCGCAGATTCCTTTGAACGCGGTTACGGTCGCCGACCCTCTCAGAACCTCCGATTATATAGAGACATTCCAGGTGTTCTATGACAGCCTGGATGGTGTAAGGGTTGCCGCTTGGTACTGCCTGCCCAAGAACCGGACGGGCAGGTTGCCGGCGGTGCTTTTTTTGCCTGGATACCAGAGCGATCCGCCGATTCCTAAGGACTGGGCCCGGCGAGGATACGCAGCCATTTCAGCAGCTCCCAGGGGTAAGCTGCGAAGCAACAGCCAGTTCAATCCTGGTTACCCTAATCTGCTTACCTACAATATTATTGATCGCAACTCATACACCTATCGGGGCTTCTATGTGGATGCGTGGAGGGCGATCGACTACCTTCTCAGTCGAGACGAAGTGGACAGCACTAGGATTGGCGTAGCTGGCAGCAGCCAGGGCGGCGGCCTGACCATTACGACTGCTGCCATGCGACAGGAGGTTGCTGTTGCCTCGGCGGGCGCGCCTTACCTCTGCGGCTACACGGATGCCATAGAGCTGGAGAACACCTACCCCTACGAGGAGATCAACGACTACCTGCGCATGCACCCGGAGCATAGGGCCGACGTGGAGAGCACGCTGGCTTACTTCGACGGTATAAGCTTTGCCGACAAGATAAACTGCCCTATCATTGTTAACATCGGCCTGCAGGACAACGTCGTGCCACCTGAGACAGGCTACGCTCTATTCAACACCATCGGCAGCGCCGACAAGAGGCTTTACGCGTACGAGGGCCATGGTCACGAGGCTGGACGCTACAAGCACACCGCCGTCATAACAGATTTTTTCGCAGAGCATCTTAAGCCGTAAACAGCGGCAACAGATAAACAGACAAGAGGATACGCACATGTGGGATGGCCACCCCGCCGATTTTGACGCCTACTGGCAGAGCACTCTAGAAGAGCTGGCACGAATTCCTGCCGCGCCGGAGGTGGACCCACTGCCTATCCGCAGCACGGCGTTCGCCACTACGTATTCAGTCAGGCTGACCAGCGTCGGCCCGTACAGGCTGTATGGCTACCTGAGCATACCCACAGGCGAGGGGCCGTTTCCAGCGATCTACTTTGCGCCCAAGTACCAGAGCGTTTTGGAACTGATCCCTCAGGGCTCCTCCAACGACCTGCGTAGCCGGTTCAGTACCTTTTCGCTGGCGGGCAGGGGACAGCGAAACTCGGACCAGCCCTTCTCCGCCATGTTTCCAGGCATGCTTACCGAAGGCATTAATGACGCGCAGAGTTACATGTTCCGAGGGTTTGTGGCCGACGCCGTACGAGGCCAGGAATACCTGCAGTCGCGCACCGAGGTGGACAACAGCCGTGTGGTCTCCATAGGCAACGACGTTGCGCTAATGGCCGCTGGACTTCATCAGGGGGCGAGCCACGTCGTGTGCACACCGGCGCTCTTCTTCGACAGCATGAACCTGGCAACGAAAACCGGAGCGTATCCGCTGGAGGAGATCAACGACTACGTAGGGTCGTTCCCAGATAGGGACAAAGCGGTCGCAGAGTCGCTGGCCTACATGGACTTGCGAGGCTTTGCGCCCAGGGTAGGGGCAACGACCTTGCTAATGGCAGATGCCACCGGCGGGCTCATGGACGGCAGTGCGCTCAAGCCAGTTTCCGAAGCCATCCAGGGAGCCGTGACGGTGCACGACTCAGAGAGGTCCAGCTACAAAGACGGGATGTTCATCGAGGACTGGATAGCCAGGGAATTCGGATACGAGAAGGCAATAGTGCCCAAGCACTGGCAAGACTAGATATCTCCCAATATATTACGGGACGAAAAAAGCCTCTCTACATTTAAAGAGAGGCTTTTTTGCGTGTTGCTTTTCTCGCTGGCGCCTGGCGGAAACCCAACAGGCTCACGAGCTCCAACTATCGAAATAGGCTATACGGCTAGATGCAAACCGTCATTATCTGGCTTGTCGTCTGGGGTAAGTAGCTCTACGACTTCCGTGCCCTCCGCCTTGAGCGAGGTCTTGGCCTTTTGGATGGCCTCATGGCTGCCGTAGCACTGGTAATCGTTGATATTCAGACAACCAATCACCTTTTTGTGGTGAAGGGAGACCAGTGTGTGCTCCAAAATGGATATGGGCTGGATCTTTCCGTCTACCAGGGACATGGGCGGCTCAGGCGTGTTAGGAGCCTGCATCCAAGCCCTCAACTCCTGGAGATCAGCCATCTTGTCCTTTCGGAACAGGTAATTAGGATGCTGTTCCATTACTTCCACTACCTGTCTTTCCAACGGCGGAAGCCTGGGGTCGTCGGCCATAATATGCTCAATGAGCGGCATAAACCTTACCTCACAGCGATTAATTATTCTTACGATGAGCCAATAAGTTACTTTAAGCATGAAGAACAGTTCTTGCTTACGAAGGTGTTAATTTTTGTATTGTTCTTATATTTTGTTCGATATTTTTGAGTAGCAAGAGCAAATCATTTAGAATACCGTCGTCTGGTCAAAAGTAAACGGAGTTTCCATGTCCAACAAAATTTACAGCGGTAAACGTGGTCAAGACAGCGATGGTCAAAGCGTCATCGTAGAGGTTACAGACGGCGAAAACTTTTGGCCGCTGCCCTCCAGGCTGGACCTGAAAGAGCATTCTACAAAACTGGAGTGGGGTTACGGTATGGGTGGCCCTGCGCAGCTAGCCCTGGCCATTCTCGCGGACGTAACCGGGGACGACGCTTACGCTGAACGCCATCACCAGTGGTTCAAGTTAGAGATCGTGTCCAGGTTTGGTTGGGACGAGTGGGGCCTGCGGGAGAGTCAGGTCTGGGACTGGATCAACGAGCACCATCCACTGAAGTCTGGATGAATGCCAGAAGCTCATTCACCCAATATTAACGGAGTGCAAATGCCTATTTACATGATTCAAGTGGCTTATACAGCTGAGGCCTGGGCTGCTCAAGTCCAAAATCCCAAGGACCGGTCGGAGCTACTGCGGCCAGTGGTTGAAGGCCTTGGCGGGCGTATCGTCAACAGGTGGTTCTCCTTTGGCGATTACGACGTTGTGCTTATTGTGGAGATGCCTGGCAACACCAGCGCGTCGGCATTTGCCATCGCCGCATCCGCCGGAGGAGGGCCCAGGGCTATAAAGACGACTCCTCTGATGACTGCTGCAGAGAATGTTGAGGCGCTGAGGATGGCCGGAGCTTCAGGCTACAGCCCGCCAGGCTCTTAAGCCACTGGAAACGCCTGTTCAGCACGGCTAACCTGGTTCGCTCGCACCTTTTTGTAAAGAGGCATGAATATGGCTAGCCCCACCAGTCCGGTGACTATGAAAACTACTATGCCGTCCACCGTTATGCCGTACAGCTGAACGGTCTGGGTCAAGGCTAACAGTCCAAAATAGCTGAAGATAAGCATCTCGAACCATGTGCCTACCGTGAATAATATTCCAAGCCTTCTGCGGTCTCTGATGCACTGGTCGAGCGTCGCCCGCGGGTCTGCCCCTGACGCGCCGCTGGAAACCGCGTACCTGTTCTGCAATTTTCTTGCGATATAAGTCGCGAACATGACGAGAACGAAACCGACGATTGGAAACGAAAACCATACTTCGACCTCTGACCAGCCTGCGGTTGCTGAAGTCTTACCAGGGCCGGTGATGAGTGCGTCGAGGCTGACTGCCCAAACCGCGGGCCAGAAGTGCTTTCGGCTGGACCACATGCTGGCTTTAGGACCGTGGTCATCGTCATTCGAAAAGCCAGCTGTATCTTTCACGACCTCTGAAATGAACCATGTCATTACGATGGCACCGACAAAATAAACGATCGTGGGAAGGGGGGTGTTGATGGCAGCGTACCATCCGCCTATGAAACCAACCAGCGGAAATAGCCAGTGAGTGAATCCCTATGGCTGCTCCCCACTTGAGCGCTGTTCGCCCGTCTGGGAAGCTGCTGAACCTGCTTAGGGTGGCTATCATCGCGTCGGCGGCAATGCCTGCTGCAACGCCGAGGTTCAGGAATATGTAGTGTCGAAAGTGGCTGTTCGCGAAGAGTAAGAGGTAGTCCACATCCCATCCACTTTAGCCAAAGATCGCCGATTCGATTTAAGCTCAGCCTTTCGAAAAGAGGCCTCAGTAAATACTACCGAATTGCGATAACGGCGACAATAATAGATGGCTGCGATATGTACTTTTGAATTTGCTTTATATCTGAAGAAATTTGCGTCCGCTATCGCCTTTATCCCTGCCCTCTGCGCTTCATGCAAAAAAATCTGAGGAAGTTGGCGTCAGCTTTTGCTATATCCCCGCCCTCTGCCCACTATGCAAAAAAGCGAGTTTGGTGAAGCGGCCGCCTATTAGCCACTCGGCCACATAGATGTTACCGTCGGCGTCCACTGCGATGGCGTGAGGGCTATTGAACTTGCCTGCCTCCAGAAGGGCTGTCGGTATGACCGTGCCATCTTCATCCTTGTTGTTGGGCCAGCCGTTCACACTGCTCACCTGCTCGTTGTCGCCCAGGTAGGTCACCAGCTTGTCGTCTACGTCGGTAATGGCCAGCCGTGCCTCCAACTCGGCGATAATCATGAGGTTGCCGTAGGTGACGAAGCCGCTGGGCGTGGTGAGAAAGTCGGTGCCGAACGAGCGCTTGAAATTGCCGTCCATGTCGTAGACCTGCACACGAGCGTTGGCGCGGTCGGACACGTACAGCTCAGCGTCGGCCTTGCGTCGGTCGATGAAGATGCCGTGGGGGCAGTTGAATCGTCCCGCGCCCTCCTCGCCGTTTATGCTGGACAGGTACTTGCCTTCCTTGTCGAAGCGGTGCACGTAGCTAGCGCCGTAGCCGTCCGCCACCCACACGTCGCCGTTGCCGCCCAGGCGTTCCTCGTTCACGGCAATGGACGTTGGCGCGTATCGGCTGTCCCGGTAGACATCCACAGGCGGCCGGTCCAGCACCATGACTGTCTGACCGTCTAGCGTAGTTTTAAACACCTGGCCAGAGGCCGACTCCGCGCCCGGCAGGTAGTCGTAGCCGTGTTGAAAGCCGCGTTTGGAACCATTGTCAGCGATCCAAAGTTTTTCAATATTATCTTCTTTGACGAGAGTTATTCCATGAGCATCTACGAAGTCGCCGGTCCAGGAGCTTTTCAGGTTGCCGTCCTGGTCGAAGGTCATCACTGTGGGATCGCCAGCGTGGCAGGTGATGATGTCCCCTGACTCTGTGACGACAATACCTGGATGCGCCCAGCCTTTGCTGGCGCTCTCGGACTCGGGCATCTTGGCCCAGTCACCAACCCAGTTGTACGTGTTGTCCCCGCTACCTACATGCATGTTTTATCCTCTTCACCGCGCTTCTGGATCGGGATGTTCAGAAAGGCTTTCTGCCCCATGTGACCACATTTTTCATGCTTCGGAAGCCTGTTGACGGTTGTTCGGTGAGTTCCATAAAGTCATCTATGCCTTCATTAGTAATCAACCCCGTAGCCAGGATTCTCTCTCTTAATTGTTCCGTAGTTAACTGATAATGCTCTGCGTAGGGACTTCCGCCGAAGAAAGCGAAAGATCTGCCTTCGGAACTCAGCATATCCAGGCCATTGTCTTTGAGACATTTCAGCGTGTTGGTCCCAAATCTCATATCCCACCCAATGCCGGCGAGTGAGGCCCTAAATGCGTCGAAAAAAGTTTCAACCTTCGCTCTGTTTGGTTCGTCTGTGGATGCGTCGCAGACGATATCACCAATATCGGGGTCCTCCAATATTAGCCATCCGCCAGGTTTGAGGGCGTCAGCCATCTTTTTTACCGCGTCTTTCCAGTCAGTGAGATGCTATAAGACGGCACAGGCGTGCACTAAATCGTAGGAACTAACTTCCAGATCAT
>CAUZQF010000109.1:0-7867 GCA_963581905.1 Dehalococcoidia bacterium | reverse complement strand
CGATGGCGTTTCCGCCGCCATTGTTGGCGACGCGGATTCCAAGCTCTCCCAGGGCCAGCTTGTCGATCATGTTGGTGCCCGCGCTTACGGTCTGCACAAGGCGGACGTCTTTCGTCAGGGCGGCCAGTTCTACGGGGTATTCGGACGGCGTGACTACCACTGCCGAAATGCCCTCTAGCTCTTTTGCCTGATCTTCCAACGATTGAGTGGAATCAACCCACTTTACCGTCGTTCCTTCTGGAGACAGGCTCTGAAGAACATCTACCTGATCATTGTTGGGTGCAAGGTTTGCAATTGTGACGCTCATTTATACCTCCGGAGCGGGTTTTGTGGCTGTAATTAGCCACAGGATTATAAGCCTAGGCGGTTGAACGGGCAAGCGCGCTGGTCAGGGGAGGATTATTGGAGAGGGATTAGGATTCGGCTTTGAGATATTCGATGACCTCTACCAGCGCGGTGGGACCGCCGAATCCGCCGGCCTTGGTCACCAGCAATCGCTCGGCCGCTAGGCCGCCAACCAGTCGCCCGACAGGTATGCCTGGGCGGACCTCGCCTGTAACCAGGACCGACCTCGCTTGAACAGCCCTGGCGACCATGTAAGCCGTTTCGCCGCCGACAACTACGAGACCAGACATCTTGGACTGTTCGGTCAGCTTCTCTAAGACGCCCCTGTAGAATTCGGCGATTGCCTGCACTTGCCATTTGTTGGCTGACTCGTCGGCTGAATCGCCTTCCAACAGGGCTCGCAGCGAATCGGGATCTTCCCAGTAGATCGAGGCATGCTGACCTCTGGAAAAGGCGCGGGATGCCCATATTGCGACCTGGGTTGCTATCGCGTTTATGAAGCCCTGTTCCCGGAGAATATCGACGGCGCTCATTGGCAGCAACGCGATATTAGCTGAGGCAGCTAGCTCTTGAACCTGCTGGTGGGAAGCCGGGTGCAGGCTTCCGTTGATAACCAGGAATTGCCCCGACTGACCTGTTGCGAGGGACTTTTCTTTGGCAGCCTGTGCATGGCCGACCGCCTTGGCCAACGCCGACGCAAGACCTGCAGAGCCTACGGCGATCTCATCTGGATAGTCTTGCGTGATAACCGAGGCCAATGTAGACATATGACCTGTCGTGATGGCATCCAAGACAATCAGATCACAGCCGTCGGCAAATAGGTTTTGCGTCTTTTCGTGAACGGCCTCGGCTCCCCGGTCAACGATGCCAATGGGAAGGTGGCCGACGCTGCTTTTGGTCTGCGTTTGCAGCAGCCGGACCACCGACGCCTCGCCCACGCCGCTGAAGGGGTCATTACCTTCTCTGCTTACTGTCAGCGGCCGGCCGTCTACCTCCAGAATGCCATTCCGCACCGTTCTGCTCCTGTCAGGAAAGGCCGGACAGACGAAGGCCTGCTGTTTCCTTGCTGCCGCCATCATGGCCGTAAGCTCTACCCCCACGTTACCCCGAAGTGTGGAGTCGATTTTTTTGTAGAATCGGCTGCAGCCTGAAGACATTAGAAGCTTTGCAGCTGAGCTCACTGCTTCGATGGCTTGGGGCTCTGGCATAAGGCGGCTCTGGGTGTTTATGCAGATGACGTCGGCTGTCGCGCTGCCGAGATCATGCCTGTTATCGAGGAACACCTCCGCAGAGAGGTCGTGCGCCGCCATAGCGCCTGCAGAGTCCATGGCGCCAGTGAGGTCGTCTGCAATGATGCCTATGATTGGAAAAGCCATCTCTTAATTTCCCATGAACAGTCTTCGTTTAGGATGCCGGAGCGGTCGGTGTGATATTATCCCACATGGAATTTTCATGGGCTCTGACCTCTCAAGTTAAGACCCAACCAAGCGAGGGTTGTGACGGCGGACTCAACGAATAATCGAGACAACAACACAGGGGGAGCGCTGGCCGGAGTCAAGGTTCTGGACCTGACTCATCACGTGGCCGGTCCATATTGCACCAAACTTATGGCCGCCTTCGGCGCGGAGGTGCTCAAGGTGGAGTGTCCTGGAGTAGGTGATCCGGCAAGAGGCCTGGGGCCGTTCGCGCACGACGACGCGCACCCAGAGAAAAGCCTCCTTTTTGCCTACCTCAACACGAGCAAACGTGGAATCACTCTCGACCTGAAGTCGTCAACGGGTAGAAGCCTGCTGGAGCGTTTGGTAGCGGAGTCTGCCATCCTGGTGGAGAATTTTTCACCCAGGGTCATGCCCGCGCTGGGCCTCGATTACGATTCGCTTCAGAAGATCAATCCAGCGCTAGTGTACGTGTCCATATCCAATTTTGGACAGACAGGCCCCTACCGCAACTACAAGGCTACGGACATCGTCGAATATGCGCTGGGCGGGCTCATGTACATTCTCGGCTCGCACGACAGGGAACCCCTGAAGCACGCGTTGCGTCAGAGCCAGTTCAAGGCGGGCACAAATGCAGCCACCGCTGCGCTGATGGCGTACTTCTATAAGCTAAAAACAGGGCAAGGTCAGCGTGTCGACGTTTCGGTTCAGGAGGCAGTGGCGTCTGCTCTGCGCGATACGGTCTCGCTCTACAGCTACAACGGCGCTATCCGCCAACGGCAAAACTCCTACACAGGCGACATGCCTAGAAGTCCGATGCCCACCAGCGACGGCTACATTGTGCCAATCCATTTCGGCGGCGCAGTGGACTGGGATGCGACAGGCGATTTCCTGGGCGAACCTGATCTGAAAAGCGAAAAGTTCTCCACTCCGATGAGTCGGCTTGAACATGCCAAAGAGCTTCACGAGACATTAGAAAAGGCCTTTGGTCGTTGGGAAAAATACGAGCTGTTTGAGCAGGCGAACAAGAGGCGGGGAAGCATATATGGAATAGTCCAGAGTCCTGCCGAGGTTGTTGCCAGCGGGCAAAATGGACATCGAAACTACTTCGCAGAGATCGACCACCCTGTCATTGGCGCGGCTACGTACCCCGGCGCACCGCTGATCATGAATGGCACGCCGTGGAAGGCGTCATTGCCGGCGCCTCTTTTGGGCCAGGACAACCAGCGGGTTTATTGCCAGCAGCTTGGCCTGTCTTCAGCGGAACTAACTATTCTTCGCGCTTCGGAGGTGGTCTAGCCATGAGTCTAGCTCTGGACGGAATCCGCATTGTCGAGATGGGTCAGCTAATTGCAGTCCCGCATGCCACCAAACTTTTGTCGGACATGGGCGCTGAGGTCATACACATAGAGTCGTGCGTAAGGCCGGATAACTATCGCCTACAGTCGTTCTACGGCAACACAGTGGAAGGCAATTTCTGGGATCGGGCAGCAAACTATTACGAGCAGAACCGGAACAAGCTAAGCCTGACCCTCGACCTGACGGATGAGGCCTGCCTTAACGTTCTGAAGGAGCTTATAAGCACCAGTGATGTCTTCGCAGAGAACTACACACCCAGGGTAATGCGTAACTTTGGCCTGGAGTATGACGACCTTCGCAAGATTCGCCCCGACATCATCATGGTGTCTTCCACAGGCTACGGCTACGTTGGGCCGTGGTCCACATATGGCGCGATAGGCTACTCTACCGAGTCGGCTTCAGGCCTTGCGTCGATAACCGGCTATAGCGATGGCCCGCCGAGGCTACCTGAAATACCCTACGCCGACTATGCAGCCGCTGAGCACACGGCTTTCGCGGTAATGGCGGCGTTGATTCACAGGGCGAACACCGGCGACGGCCAGTTCATAGATGTCTCCCAGTCGGAAACTCTGACCTCCACGATACCCGAGGCTATTATGGACTTCACGGTGAACGGGAGAACCCAGGAACGCGTAGGCAATGTCCATCCATCTATCTCGCCTCACGGCTGCTACCCGTGCGCCGGCGATGATGCCTGGATTGCAATTGCCGCCGAGACCGATGCCCAGTGGCAGTCCTTTTGCCGGGTGATGTTGAGAGATTCCTGGATAGATGACCCTCGGTTTAAGGACTCCGTGGCCAGAGTCGAAAACAGGGCCTATCTTGATACCTCGATTTCGGAGGCGACGGCGTCGCGGAGTGCCGGTGAGCTGATGACCAGTCTCCAGAGAGCGGGCGTGGCCGCAGGGGCTGTACTGAATGGGAAGCAGATGCTCTTCGATTCCCATCTCAAGTCCAGGGGCTTTTACGAGGTGGTCGAGCACGACGAAATTTCGGGCATGCCTTCGTTGCCGTACAGCAGCAGGCCGTGGAAATTGTCGCTTACGCCGGGAAGCTCCCGTACAGCGGGCCCGACAATGGGGAAGCACAACAACCTGGTGTTGGGGCAATATCTGGGCCTGTCGGAAACTGCAATTGCAGAGATGAAAGGGACGGGCGTCATCGGCACCGGTCCCACCACGCCAAGGCCACCAAGAGTTGTTCCGCTTGAGGAGCAGCTCAGCCGCGGCCTCATCATTTCATATGAGGACGACTTCAAAGACAAGCTGCGAGACCGTTTCGATTAGGTCCGGGGCCCTCCTGAATTTCTACTCCTTCTTATACACGATAGGCGCAATTGTGGGTACAAGGATTCCTTGTCCATGACTGCTTTTGCGCCTATAATCAGGTCTAGCTTTAATGGTCTGCTGAACATGCTTTATCACAGGACTTCACGAATTAACACTGGAAAGAGGCCTTTTGAAAATTCCAGACGCCATAGCCATTGACGGACCTGTCGCATCCGGCAAAACCGCCGTTGGCAGAGGCATTGCTCGAAAGCTGGGCATGCGTTTTTTGGACACTGGCGTCATGTATAGGGCCATCACGTGGATTGCTCTGGACAGAGACCTGGATATAGGTGACGAAGACCAGCTCTCGACCCTGGCAGAATTGGTGACGATGACCCTTGTGGCCGGTGACTCTGAAGATCGGCTTTTACTGGACGAATTGGACGTGACTGACCATCTGAGGGACGCTATGGTGGAACGGCACGTTTCTGCCGTGTCTGCTGTGGCTCGAGTCAGGGTCGCTCTGGTTGAACGACAGCGGGACATTGCCAGACAAGGGCCTGTGGTCATGGTCGGTCGGGACATCGGAACGGTGGTCCTTCCCAACGCCGACTTCAAGGCATTTCTAGACGCCTCTGTGAATGTGAGGGCCCTGCGTAGACATTTGGAAACGGTCGCTGAAGGCCTTGAGTCTAACCTGGAACAGGTCAAGGCAGACCTGGCCAGAAGAGATAAGCTGGACACCGAGCGAGATAACTCCCCTCTGCGCGCAGCCGAGGACGCAGCCATGATTAATACCGACGACCTTGGGCTGGAAGAGGTCATCACCAAGATGCTGAAGCTAATGGAGTCATCCAAATGAGGGACTGGCCTTACCACTCATGCAGGTTCTTTCAGCGCCTTGTCCTGAGGCTCTTCGCAAAATGGGAGGTCGTTGGACTTGAGAACGTACCCCCTATGGGACCGCTGATCATAGTGGCGAACCATCAGGCAAATATGGACCCGCCCATGTTGGTGGCCAGCCTCAATCGCCGGGTCTACTTCCTGGCCAAGTCCTCCGTGTTTTCGAATCGATTCGTAAGCTGGCTTCTTGACGCGTATGGCGCCTATCCCTTGGACAGGGACAAGGACATGGATATCGCTGCCTACAGATGGGTCATAAAGCAGCTGCGGGAAGGCCAGCCAGTCGTTCTGTTCCCAGAAGGCACTCGAAGTCCTGGCGGAATGATTAAGGCCAAGTCAGGTTTTGCCCAGATAGCATTACATACGCAGGCTCCTATTTTGCCCATAGGTATAGTTGGTACCGAAAATATGGGTCCGTGGGTGCGGGTGTTTTTCCCGACTGGACGTCTGAAAATAAACATAGGAACGGTTTTTTCTCTTCCCGACGTGCAGGGCAAGCCAAGCAAGGAAATCATCGACTCGTTTGCCGACATGATTATGGACCGGGTTGCCCAGCTTCTCCCGGAGAGTCAACGCGGAGTCTACGGCCAGCAGCAAGATGCCCCATCTGAAGCTCCATAAAGGCGTTGAAAATATACCAATAATTCCAGATAATTAAGCGGAGACAACAACTCGCTTTAACAGCGCAACGTAGGCATCCAAAGGGGCGTCACATGTGCGGAATCATCGGCTATACAGGCAATAGGCAAGCAGCTTCCATAATTATTGAAGGGCTTACTAGCCTTGAATATCGAGGCTACGACAGCGCAGGCATCGCGGTAATGGACAAGGCTGGCGATGCGCAGCTGTTCAAATCGGCAGGCAAGCTCTCCAACCTCAAAGAGGTTCTCAGCAACGGAATGCCGGAGGGCGTTAGCGGCATTGGCCACACTCGCTGGGCTACTCATGGTGGCCCAACTGACTTCAATGCGCACCCCCACACCGACTGCTCAAACGACGTAATAGTTGTTCACAACGGCATAGTTGAGAATTACCTCGAGTTGAAACAGGAGTTGATCGGGAAGGGCCATACCTTTTCTTCGCAGACGGACGCCGAATGCCTTCCCCACCTCATCGAGTCGTATTTGCAGGACGAGTATTCGCTGGAAGATGCTGTAATGGCGACGGCCAAACGAATACGAGGCGCCAACGCCGTCGTCGTAATTTCGAAGCGCGAGCCAAGCAAGATCATATCTTTCAAACTGGGCAATGCGGGAGGCATCGTTGTCGGCTACGGCGAAGATGAGATGCTTCTGGCCAGTGATCTGCCCGCTCTGCTGCCGCACACACGAGAGGTCGTCTACCTGACCGGCGGCGAGATGGTCGTCGTTAGCAAGAGTGACGTTCGCTACACGGACATGGATGGCAATGAGCTGGAGAAGACGCCATTGCACATGGCTTATGACGCCCTCACGGCGGCGAAGGGCGAGTACAAGCATTTCATGTTGAAAGAGATACATGAACAGCCGGAAGTTATTATAGATGCGCTTCGTGGCCGGGTTTCTTTCGATGATTTCTCTGTAAATTTGGACAGCTTTCCGTATACCGATGAGGAGCTGGCGCAGATAAATCGAGTAGTTATCGTTGGCATGGGAACCAGCCTGCATGCCGGGATGGTAGGACGGCTCTGGATGGAGTCCCTCGCCGGCATAGCTACCGAGGTTGATAACTCATCGGAGTTCCGTTACAGGGACCCGGTCATCGACGAGCACACGCTGGTAGTCTCCATTTCGCAGTCTGGTGAGACGGCGGATACCCTGGCTGCAATGGACGAGGCTACGGCGAAGGGTGCGCGGCAGATAACGCTCTGCAATTACGAGGGCACACAGACCACTCGCGTTGCCGATGGCACCATTCTGCTAAGGGCTGGCCTGGAAGTAGCAGTAGCCTCCAGCAAGACCTTTGTTTGCTCTCTTTTGGCACTCTACCTACTCTCCATGCACATGGGAGTAAGACGAGGCCACTTATCCAAAGAGAAGTGTGCTGAAATAGTGAAGGAACTGGCTCGCCTTCCGCAGATGTTGGGCCTGCTGTTGACCAAAGAAAAAGAGGCTGAATACGAAGTATTGGCCAGGCAGTTTGCCTCGCGGTCTGACTTCCTGTTCCTGGGAAGGGGTCTCAACTACCCCCTTGCCATGGAGGGCGCAATCAAACTTAAGGAGATCAGCTACATCCACGCCGAGGGCTATCCGGCTGGAGAGATGAAGCACGGCCCCATATCTCTGATCGACGGGGAGATGCCGGTGGTGGCGCTTATTCCACAGGATGCGCTGTACGAGAAGATGCTCAGCAATATCAACGAGGTCAAGGCTAGAGGCGGCACGGTGATCGCTGTGGCCACCGAGGGAGACGAAGCCGTCAAGGATAATGCCGACCACGTCATATACATTCCCAAGGCCTCTGCCAACGTCAACCCGATACTTATGTCCGTTCCGATGCAACTGCTGGCCTACCACATAGCCGTCTGTCGAGGCTGCGACGTTGATCAGCCTCGGAACCTGGCCAAATCTGTAACGG
>CAUZQF010000108.1:0-7923 GCA_963581905.1 Dehalococcoidia bacterium | reverse complement strand
CCTTAAATGCGATTTATTCCGTTCATTGTCCGTTGATTCCCAATCCGCGTCAAGTTTGATTCGGGTGACTAGCCTGTCCACAGCCGCTGGCCAAGTCCCACAGGCCTGGCCGATCTGCCAAACACGTAACTGTATGCCATATAAGTCCCTAATACGCCGACGAAGGCATACATATCCCTTCCGGCCTGTCGTAGGGGCCATAGGCCATGAGGTTGTGTATCTCCAGCGTCTTGTATCCGCCCAGCAGAGCCTTGCGATACAAGCTAGGAAAACTTAACGGGCAGCAGAATATGGCTTTGTCGGGGTAGAGTCTGGCAGCCTCGGATATCAATGCCAACACGTCCTGTTCTGTCTTAGCCATGCCATGGGCAGAGCCCGCCAGCGTCAGGTATCCAGCAAAGGCGTCACCTCGGGAGACCAGTAGGGCCGGGCCGCCCTCGGCCAGGACCGCTGCGACATCTACCCGTCGACTCAGCTTGTAGTGCCTCTTGGAGAAGGCTTCAACGGCAGGCAAGTCGGCCTCAGTCATAGGCCGCACCTCGAACGCGGGCAGTGCCTCGGGTGCCTGCCCAGGCGTGGCCTTCATCTCGGCAAAGGTCTCCTTTACCTCGAAGCCCAACGACGCATAAAGCGAAAGCGCCGTCGAATTATGAGCGCTCTGCGTAAGCCTGATCTTCTTGTATCCCAGGCGGTCGGCGGCCTCAAGCCCCTGAGTCATGATTGCGCGGGCAACTCCATTGCCCTGCTTTGCCGGGGAGGTGTTCACATCCTCAAAGGCTGCAACGTCGTCCTCCAGCCGGAGCCATGCAGAGCCAACTACCTGGCCGTCCTGAACCGCCGCGAGGACATGGGCCTTTTCGGAATCGAGTAGCTTCTTGTACATCTCGATGGCGGAGGCCACATCCCTGGGCGTGCCCTGGGGCAACAGGTGTTGCTCGTTGAACTCGTCGAAGGCAGCAATGCAAGATTGAGCAAGGCCTTCGATGTGCTCGCTTTGAGCTTCGATTACTTTTAATGGCATAAGTGTTCCTGTTGGACTGGTTTTACGTTCATCTTAGCCTCCTCTCCCTGGGAGAAGACTAAGCCCAATTTCTGGAGTCATAAATCAAAAAGGGACGCGCCCGATTCGAGCGCATCCCCTAAGCGTCATCTATCTAAATATTCAATTATTCAAAAAGCTTAATTGTCGTCGGCGGGCTGAAGCTCCTCGATGTCCACCTCGGCATGGTGGCCGTTGGTAGAGTGATCGTAGTGACGCTTCATCCTCTCCAGGTCCACGTCCTCGTTACGATCGAATCCGCGACCGTCGTGGCGATCGTACGGGAACGGCTGGAACTTCTCGAAGCGCTCCTTGAACCGCTGCCTGCTGGGCCTGCGGTCATAAGGGAACCTGTACTTGGCAGGATCGGCGGGCTCTACTTCATGCAGAGTGTAGTCTCGGCTGCCCAGGCCAATTTCGTGACCGGTGTTGATGCTGGCAACTTCGCTCTGACCATGGAAGGTAGCGGCTGCAGCCTCAAACTTGTTGTCGCCAGGGTTGATCGCTTCCATTATATCGGCGGCGGAGCCAGGTATGCCCTGAGCTTCCTTGGCCTTATCTACACACGCCATGTCGATGGCTACTGCATCCGTGCTGGCAAATACGCCCAGATGCGGAACGATAGGAACATCAGCGTGGTTGGCGCAGTCGCAACGAGGCGAAATGTCGATGGCCATGTTAATATAGCCGACCTTGTCTCGGCCTACAGCCTTCTCAACGGCCAGGCATGCGTCAGCAATAGCTACGTCAACAGCGTCAAAGTTAACCGGAGGAACCTCTACAAGTCCTCTTGGGCCAACGACACCGAAGCAGCCCAGGCAAGTGGCACACCGATCGCGGTCCCACTCTAGCTCGTCATTGTCATTGATGTGATACAGATCGAAGGGACAACAATCCTCGATTATCTCCCAATCAGGAGTATCGGCCTTGCCCTTGAAATTCTCAGGATGGAATATGCCGGCGGCACCAAAGCCGTACTTGGGGTGACCTCCCATGTGTACGTTGAGCTTGCCTCGCTTGGATTGGCCACCAAT
Organism: Dehalococcoidia bacterium; assembly: GCA_963581905.1. Lineage (GTDB taxonomy): Bacteria > Chloroflexota > Dehalococcoidia > Lucifugimonadales > JADFKI01 > Casp-Chloro-G4. The sequence continues at coordinate 5,850 of CAUZQF010000108.1, read as the reverse complement.
GCCCAGGTTCTTAAGCGCGCCACCAATTACGCCCATACCGTGACCCTTGAAATGCGTCAGGGTAATGAGAGCATCGGATGCGGCAATTGCCTGTGCCACATAGGCCTCTTTAAGGAGATAGCCTTCTGGCAGGTCCACGCGGTAGTCGCTGGTGCCAATGAAGCCATCAGCGCAGATAAACGGACAGCCCAGAACTGCAGAACTGTAGCCGTTGCGTTCGGCAGTTAGCATGATATCCAACTCGCTGGACCGGGATCCCCAGGGAGAGTATGTGGAGGTGGTTGTGTCGCAGACGAAGGGTCGTCCGCCAAGCTCCTTTATTCGGTCAGCCAATGCCCTCGCATAGACGGGGCGAAGGTATGCGGTGTTATTCCACTCACCACAGTGCACCTTGATTGCCACGATATCGTTGGGGCTAATCAGCTCATCGAGCTTTGCTGCATCGAAGACGGTAAGCATCTTAGAGACCAGGCTCGTCTCGGTGCTCTCCGAGTGCCCATCCATGTAATAAACTTGGGACTTTGCCATGTTTCCCTCCCTAGAAATAGCCAAAAACGAACAGTACTCCATGTTAGGCTGAGGTTAGCATTGAGGCCTAAAATTGTCAATTGAGCTAACGCTCAAGATTGGGCTGGCCATGGGAAATAATCGGCTTCAATTTGCACCTCTATATTCTTTCCGGTTTCTAGCAATGCAAAGCCTTCCGGAAATTTGTGGAATCGGTCCTTCGGCAAGCTCATGAGGAACGTGCCTTGGGCTAAGAAAAGAGGCCCAGGCTTAACACCTTGGCCTCTTACATACACGTTGAAATGCCGCCTATTCAAAATTAATGAGCGAAGATCGGGTTTCCCGTCCAGCACTGGCAAGGAAGCTCCACGACGCTTCTGCCTATCTCGTCAGGAGTCCTCTTACCGGCGTAGGCCATGGCGCGGTCAAACTCGGTTCGCAGAATGTTGAGCATAGTCTCTACGCCATCTGCTCCGCCGTACATCAGGCCCCAAAAGAGCGGCCTGCCTACGAACACTGCTCGTGCTCCCAGAGCCAATGCCTTCAGAACGTCGGTCCCGCGGCGCACACCAGAGTCCAGGTAGATCTCCATGTTGCTGTCGGCAAGCGCCTCTCCGATAGGAGCCAGCGTCTCGATGCTGGACTTAGTGCCGTCGAATTGTCGGCCGCCGTGGTTGGAGACGATGATACCGTCCACACCATACTCGGCGCATTGTATAGCCTCTTTGACTGTCCGGATACCCTTCACGACTAGTGGCAGGCCGGTGAGGTTCCTCAGCCAGTCCAACCTGTCCCATGTAAGGCCGGTGAAGTCAGGAGGATTCCAGTCAGCCAGATCGGGCACGCCTACAGAACGCAGTGCGATAAGTTCTGGCCTGTCTCGCAGGCTACCCCAGTGCATGCCGGGCGCTGCCTGATAGTTGTTGCGAACGTCGCGCTCCTTCGGGCTGGGCGCGGGAGTGTCTACGGTGAGAACGATGGCCTTGTAGCCGGCGTTCTTGGCCTTTTTAACCAGAAGCTCCGTAACCTCGTCGTTGAAGTGGTACAGCTGCCACCAGAGAGGTCCTGTTGCCGCCTCGGCGACCTCCTCTATGCTGTAGCCGGAGCTTGTATTCAACGCCATCAGGGTGCCAGCGGCGCCGGCTCCCATAGCAGAGCCCTTCTCTCCGTCGGGATGGGCCTGTCGCTGTCCACCCGCCGGGGAGACACATACGGGAAAGCTGATCTTTTCTCCAAGAACGGTCGTTGAGGTATCCCGATTGGATACGTCCTGAAGGAAATCAGAGTTTATCGTAATTCGGTCGAAGGCCTCTCGATTGCGCCTCTTCGTAATCTCGTCATTGCAAGCTGCGTCTACAAAATCCCACATGTTGTGAGGCATAGCCTGCTTGGCTAATTCCTCCAGATCAAATAAGTTCACCGGCTCCATATCAGCAATATCCCTCCCTCAAAAAATTCATGAATCTTGGCGCATTATACCTATCCGGCAATAATACGCAAAATTTGGCGCATAACGATGATACATTGATGCGATATTCGACGCGGAGTCAGTCGAGAAGGGCAGCTGGATTTCACGTTTAGTCCTCGCTGACAAATGACACGATTTCGCGCGGCACCAGACGAAAGACAGCGACTTCGGGCTTGTCCCCCTTATAACCCTCAGCAAAAGCTCGACCTTTCTCTTCGCCGTAGTAACGCACGGCCATAGAGAGGACGAGATCGTAAAGAGGCCTGTCTACCTCCTCGATAATACCGTCCATGACTACGGAACGATACGGCGGCTCTCGCCAGTCGACGCACAGAGACGCATGGGAATTCCGCTGGATGTTGCGCCACTTCAATGTGCTGAGCGACGTGAACATGTAGGCCGCCCCATCTTCCCAGTGAATCCAAAGTGGCGCTAGCCGAGACCTCCCCTGTCCATCCAAGGTGCCGATTACGGCAACCAGAGGCTGAGCTAAAAAGCTATCTATCTCATGGCTGTTCATGGTCATATTGTTACCTCGTTCTGCTATACCTCTAAGACCCGGGGCTTGGCAATTGATTAGGAGTGCTTGCGGCTGTATTCTAATGCAAGCTGCGCTCCAGTGAGCTTATTTCAGCGAACGAGAAGCGGAGAACAGTCATATTAGATTAGAGAGGTCTGCTACATGGCCAACACAAGTGACATCTGGATACGTCCCAGGCCGCACACTAATGTCACGCAAGCTGTTGACGGCGGCATGTGGTTGGCGTTGACGCTGTCGTGAAAGTCCAACGGCTGCCGGACAACCCTATCATCACGCTGGCCATGGGCGACAAGCGCGACCTTGAGGGCAACATCAACGGCCCTTCATTGATTCGCGTGCCAGACTGGATTGAGAACCCACTGGGGCGATACTACCTCTACTTCGCCCACCACAACGGCACGTACATTCGCCTGGCCTACGCCGACGAGGTAGCAGGGCCGTGGCAAGTATACGCTCCGGGCACGCTGAAGCTAGAAGAGGCTTACGCTATCCAACACGTCGCATCGCCAGACGTACACGTGGACAACGATCGCCGCGAGATTCGCATGTACTACCACAGCCCGGTGCCTGAAGGCGGCCAGCGAACCAAGGTCGCCACTTCTGAAGACGGCATCCGCTTCACCGCCGCGCCAGAGGTTTTGGGCCTATCCTACTTTCGCGTTTTTCAGTGGGACGGCTGGCACTACGCCATTGGCATGCCTGGAGTGCTCTACCGATCAAAGGACGGGCTGACGGACTTCCAGCAGAGGCCAACGCTGTTTCCTGACAACATTCGCCACTGCGCCGTAAAGTTAGACGGCAACGCGTTGAGCATCTACTATTCAATGGTCGGCGAAGCGCCGGAAAGCATCTACCAGAGTAGTATAGATTTGACGCCCGACTGGATGAGTTGGAAACCTACTGACCAGCAGGTCATGCTAAGGCCAGAGCTAGGCTACGAAGGCGCAGATCTGCCAAACGAGCCTTCCCAGCGCGGGGCCATCATGGAGCCTGTGAACCAGTTGCGCGACCCCTGCATATTTGAGGATGGCAACAACACCTACCTGCTTTATTCGATTGCAGGCGAGCAGGGCATAGCCCTGGCAAAGCTCTCAGAATAGTCGACTTAAAGAGGAAAACCACATGACAAACGAAGCCAACAACACAGAAATCGCCCCAGGTATTCATCAGATACTTATGGATGGGGAGCCGCAGCCTGGAAAATACGGCGGCGTGTACGCGCCCAACGTCTACTTGATCGTAGGGCAGGACAAGGCTGTCTTCATCGACACGGCTTACGGCGAAGACAACGAAATCGAAGCACACCTCGCACTGTGGGAGGCGAAGGGCAAGCCGAAGATCGAGGCCATCATCTGCACTCACAGGCACGGCGATCACATCGGTGGCGCAGGCCGCATAGCAGAGGTGACAGGCGGGCAGATCGCCTGCGCAGCCGACGAGCGGGACGCCGTTAATGCAGACCTGAAGAGCGGCAAAGTAGGCAGGGTGCTGAACACCGGCGACAGCATCGACCTAGGCGGCGCAACGCTGGAGTTCATGCACACGCCGGGACACACCATGGGCAGCCTATGCATCATTCATCGCGAGAACGGCGTGCTATTCAGCGGCGACATGATTTTGGGGACCGGCACCACAGTGGTCAGCCCGGAACACGGCGACATGACCGCTTACATAGAGTCCATGCGACGGCTGCTTACAGTAGAAGGCCTGACCATGATTGCGCCGGGTCACGGACCCATGATCCACACACCATACGAAAAATTTCAGGAACTAATCGATCACCGCCTCCAACGAGAAGAGCAGATCCTCGATCTGGTAGCCGACGGCACAGGAACCGTCGAAGCGCTTCTCCTGGCCATATACGTGGGCGGCATTCATCCAGAGCTTCACAACACGGCGAAGAACCAGATTCTGTCCCACCTGGCCAAACTCCAGCGAGAAGGCAAGGTAAAGCAAAACGGCGACGCCTATGCCACAGCATGACGAGAAGGTGCTGCACGGCGAGTCGAGGTTAGTGGAGACGCTCATATTTGACTTCGACTACACCCTGGCTGACTCATCCACCGGTATTATCGAGTCTGCCAACTACGCGCTGTCGAAGCTCGACCTGCCTCCTGCCACCGACGAAGCCATCCGCAGAACGATAGGCCTGCAGCTAACGGAAACGCTGAAGGTGCTGGTCGGCGACGAGTATGCACACCTTGGAAAGGCCTTTCAGGACTATTTCGTAGAACGCGCTGACGAGGTGATGTCCGAGTCCACGTTCCTGTTCGATTTCGTGCCAGAAACTATTCGTGAACTGGCAGGTCGAGGTCTGAATCTGGGCATCGTCTCCTCCAAGTACAGACGCCGAATCGAGAGCGTGCTGGAAAGAGAAGGCCTGCTTGGCAGCTTCAGTCTCATAGTTGGCGGCGAGGATGTGACAGTCTTCAAGCCAGACCCATCGGGACTAATTTCGGCAACAGGACAGCTCTCCAGCTCAAAAGCCAACGTGCTATATGTGGGGGACAGTCTTACCGATGCCGAGACTGCAAAGAGGGCTTCTGTACCCTTTGTCGCCGTCCTATCCGGCGTCACAGACCGGCATGAATTTGCCTCTCATCCAGTCCAACACGTGCTGGGCAACATTTCCGAGCTGCCGGTAATTCTTCCTGGCGTGGTATAGTTAGTCACGCCCAAACTGACCCGGTAATAAACAGAATACTTGTCGCGGCGCGTCCGCTGCCCGGGTTCATATTAAGTATTTCAAAGCAGCTAATAACAGGATGTAAAATGACTTTCGATAACATCGAACTCTTTCCCACAACCACAGGTGTGAACGACGATGACCACCTGACCATCGGCGGCTGCGACGTCATGCAGCTTGCGAAAGAGTACGGCACCCCTCTCTATATATATGACGATGTAACCCTGCGCGGAATGTGCCGCGAGTTCATATCCGAGTTCAGCAGTCGCTATCCGGCTGCTCGCGTTGCTTATGCGTCCAAGGCCTTCGTGAATCCCGCCATCGCCCGAGTCGTCGCCGAAGAGGGCATGAGCCTGGACATAGTGTCAGGCGGCGAACTGGCAGTGGCCAAGGTTGCGAACTTTCCAGCAGACCGAATCTACTTCCACGGCAACAACAAGACGCCCGAAGAGCTTGAGTTCGCGCTGGACTACGGCGTTGGCCAGATCGTTGTGGACAGCTTCTTTGAGCTTGATCGCCTGGAAGAGATTGCAGGGCGCAGAGGCCAGCGGCAATCCATCATGTTGCGCCTGTCGCCCAGCGTAGACCCGCACACGCACGTCGCTACGACCACAGGCATCCTGGACAGCAAGTTCGGATTCTCTGTCG
>CAUZQF010000107.1:0-7989 GCA_963581905.1 Dehalococcoidia bacterium | reverse complement strand
TGAGCATAGGTCCAGTTATGGAACCGTTTATAGCCTGTGCGTCAGTTAGCAGACCTACACCACGGGTGCGAGTCAACACGATCTCGTTATCACTGATCATGTTCTCGATCTCATCCAGGTAGCCGGGTAGGTCCTGTATAAAGGTGTTGAGAGCCGGCCAAAACTCGGGAGGAGCATCCTGGAGAACGCCGCCCGGTCGCATGTAACTCAGGGTAATACGAGCACCACACAGCATCTCGAACAGGTCGAGGATACGCTCGCGCTCCCTAAAGCAGTACATCAGGGGAGTTGCCAGAGCACCTAGGTCGTTCAGAAGGAAGCCCGTTGCCATCAGGTGGCTGGCTATGCGCTGCAGCTCTGCGCTAATCACGCGGATGTATTGCGCGCGCTCAGGCACTGCAATGCCAGCTAGCTTTTCCACAGAGCTGACGTAGGCCAGGTTATTAGACATGCTGGCCGTATAATCCATCCGGTCAGTTAGCGTGACGATCTGCACGTATGTACGGCCCTCGGCTAGCTTTTCGGAACCGCGATGAAGGTAGCCCATTATTGGCTCTACATCCACAACAGTTTCGCCGTCGAAGGTTACCCTTAGCCTGAACACACCGTGGGTGCTCGGGTGCTGCGGGCCAATATTTAATATTACTGGTTCTACTTTAGGATCAGGCATCGATGTCCTCTGGTCGGTGCAGACCTTCGTCCTGACCCAAGTAGTCTTTCCGCAAAGGATGCCCTGGAAAACCCTCCCACAAGAGGATGCGCTTTAGGTTGGGGTGACCATCAAAGCGAATGCCCATCAGGTCCCAGATCTCCCGTTCCTGGAAATCGGCTCCCTGCCAGATGCTAACAACTGATGGCACCGCTAGTTCATCCCGTCCGTAACAGCGCGACTTGATGATCACGCTATGGTTATTCCTCATTGACAGCAGGCGGTAAACCAGCTCGAAGGACTCTATATAGTCCACAGCAGTTACCGATGTGAGAAAGGAGAAATCCAGAGTGTCGTCTTGATTGAGGAAATTCGCGACGTCCAATATGGATGCAGGAGTTATCCTGACATCGGTCTGATTGGAGTCGATAACCGCTCCGGGTACCGATTCATTGATGCGGCTTGCGACTTCGCTGCCGAGGAGGCGCCTAGTCATGCTGTAAAGGCCACCTCAAGGCTTCCTGGAAATGCTGTAGCGCTTGATCTTCTCATGCAGCTGCATGATGCCATACAAAAGAGCGTCGGGCCTCGGCGGGCATCCCGGTACGTAGACGTCCACAGGAATGATGTGGTTCACACCAGGCACAACACTGTAACTGCCGTAGTAGGGTCCGCCGCTGGTAGCGCACACACCCATGGAAATTACCCACTTGGGTTCTGCCATCTGCTCATATACGCGCATGATCGCCGGTGCCATTTTCCAGGTAACGGTGCCTGCGATGATAATAAGGTCCGCCTGTCGGGGAGAAGGTCGAAAAGCCTCCATACCGAAGCGGGATATATCGAAACGGGACATGGCGCTGGCAATCATTTCGAAGGCGCAACATGCCAGACCAAAGGACAGCGGCCACAGCGCCGACTTACGTCCCCAATTCACTAGCGCGTCTATAGAGGTCACGGCTACGTTGTGCTGCAGATTATCCGGTACCTCTATGATCGGCTCAGACAGAGCGTCCTGATGCGTTGTTTTGAGATGGTTGATGATCTGACCCTCATCTCGGTCAACACCCCAGGTCTGCTGGTGCAGCGGGATAGTCAGGCTTGGGCTCTTGGGAAGATTGCCGCCCTGCATTAGGTCCATTCCAGCGCCCCTTTCCTCCAGGCATAAAGCCAACCAACGATAAGGATAGCTATAAAGACGACCATCTCTAATAAAACGAATACTCCGAATGTGCGAGACAAGTAGCCGAAGTTAGCGGCCCAGGGGAACAGGAAAACCACTTCTACATCAAACACTACGAATATTAGTGCAAAGCCGTAGAACCGGAAATTGAATTGGCTCCAACGGGTGGTGATTGTCTCGAAGCCGCACTCGTAAATGCTCGACTTTATGGCACTGGGTACTCTTGGTCGAATATTGACCATTGAGAGCATCCAGGACATCATCAACATCCCGGTTGGAACTGCTACTGCTAATGCTGCAAATATGGCTATAAGCCCGTATTGCCGGAAATAATCATCTATCATAAATCCGCACTTGAGAAAGCCGAATTAACCGCGCTGAATATAGCATATGGCAGGAAACTAATGCAAGTGAAAAATACCACAATCAGAATCCTCTCGACCCCTTAACAGGCGGCTGGGAATGCTTCCAAACTTCCTTTCGGTCTTGTTGACACCAATGTTCCAGAATGCTAGGATTTGCCATCGCAAAGCTATGCAGCCCCATTAAAACCGTGTGCAGAGCCTTACAGTGGGATGCATACGATCATTCCAGCAGGTTGCTTGGATGACCAACCCTTCTATAAATACATCTGAATATCAACCCGATAGCCTCCCCGGTCTATTCCTACGCTATAGGTCTCAGATCGCGGCCGCGCTGCGGGAGGAACTACAGCCTCAAGAATCCTCGGGTGACGTCACCGCCGTATATGACATGTTGCGCTACTACATGGGGTGGGCGGGCACCGATGGCAAGCCCATAGTCGCCACCGAAGGCAAATTCCTGCGGCCAACCCTTTGTCTTTTCGCATGCCAGGTCACCGGCGGATCCGTGGAGCAAGCCATGCCTGCGGCCGTTGCCTTGGAACTCATTCACAACTTTTCACTAATTCACGACGATATTCAAGACCAGGACGAGACTCGCCACCACCGCAAAACGCTCTGGCCACTGTGGGGCATTCCCAAGGCGCTGGTTGCAGGCAACGTTCTCCGGGTGGTCGCCGACTCCTCCTTGAAAGAGCTGGTTCGCAGGGGAGTTGAGCCTGACACGGCGTTAGGCGTAGCAAGTCTTCTTACCGAAGCATACCTGGAGATGATCGAAGGCCAGTACCTTGATCTCTCCTTCGAAGGACAGCCAGACCTGGGCATGAATGACTACTTGGGCATGATCGCCCGCAAGACCGGAGCACTAATACGCTGCGCCTTCACCATGGGCGCGCTAATCGGCTCTGGGGATAAGGCAACAGCCGACGCCTTCCGTGCCAGCGGCAAAGCACTGGGGTTCATCTTTCAGGTGCGTGACGATGTTTTGGGCGTCTGGGGCGACGAGGATACGACGGGCAAACCGGTCGGCGCAGACATTCGCCGTAAGAAGAACTCTTTCCCTGTTGTTCACGCCATGTCTCAGGCCAAGGGCGCGGAGAAAAAATCCCTTCTGGATATCTACAACCAGGACGAAGTCGCGGAGAGTGACGTTGACCGCGTGCTGCAGATCATGGAAAAGGCTGAGACTCGTGGCTTCGCACACACCATGGCCACGGAGCACGGCAAGGATGCGACTGACGCACTGAAATCGATAGAACTGGAACCCACCGCGCGAGCGGAAATAGACGAGATGATCCACTTTTTGCTGGTACGCGAACACTGATGATCAGGGAATCAGGACTTGGGAGTGTGTGCTATGGGTAGACCACTGGAGTTGGCCCTTCGAACAGGTTGGTATATAGTTAAAAACAAGGTCAGGGGCAGAAAGCGCTTCCCGCTGGTCACCATGCTGGAGCCTCTGGAGAAGTGCAATCTGGCGTGCGAGGGCTGCGGGCGCATCCGCGAGTATGAGCGCGTGCTGGACAGGACTCTGTCTGTCGAGCACTGCCTGGAAGCGGTAGAAGAGTCCGGCGCACCCATCGTGTCTATAGCCGGTGGTGAGCCCTCTCTGCATCCGCAGATCGATGACATTGTGAAAGGCATCATAGAGAAGAAGAGATTCGTATTCATGTGCACCAACGCTCTTTTAATGGAGCGCATGATGAAAAAGATACCGCCTTCGAAATACTTCTGTTTCGTTGTGCATATGGACGGCATGGAAGAGGCCCACGACAAGTCGGTATACCGCAAAGGTGTGTTCCAGATTGCCATGCGCGGAATTCGGAAGGCGCTAGATGAGGGGTACCGGGTCACAACAAACACCACAGTCTTCAATGGCGTGGACGAAAAGGACATCGTAACCATGTTCAAGATGCTCACGGACATGGGTATCGAGGGCTGTATGGTCTCCCCTGGTTACCAGTTCGACACCGTCCCCAACCAGAACCTGTTCATATCACGGCAAAACGCTCGCAAGGTTTTTAGGAACATCTTGGACCCCGCGAGAAACATTCGTTTCTACAATAATCCGCTGTACCTGGATTTCCTACGAGGCGACCGGGAGTACAGCTGCACGGCATGGTCCAACCCCACTTATACGGTGCTGGGCTGGCGTGAGCCCTGCTACCTGTTGGGCGACCGGCATACGCAGGACATCAATGACCTCTTTAGCGAAGAGATGTGGTCGGAGCGCTACGGCGTGGGCAATGACCCTCGCTGCGACAACTGCCTTATGCACTGCGGCTTTGAATCGGCTTCTATATTCGGCGTGTTCGACAAGCCCACGGACGCACTGCGACTAATAAAGAAAGGTGCCGTGCAGAACAGCGGCATCGGGACAGCTTAGCTTGGAGTACCTCCATAAATGATCGCGATTGCAGTCGCTTTCGAGCGAGAGATTGAGGACTACCTGATTGCAGGCGGCTTTCGATCGGTCGAAAATCATGATCGCCTTCGCTTTTATCTTTCGCCGACGATACGTGACGTGGTTGTGGTGACAGGCGGATGCGGTCCACAACTCTCCAGCGAAGCCGCAAAGCTTGTTATCGAAAAGTATCACCCGAAACTTCTGCTATCAGTTGGATACGCGGCAGGTGCCATGCCGGACATGGTCCCCGGGGATGTGTTCGTCTGCAAGAAGCTTATGAGTCTCGCAGGAGAGGCCTTGTATTGGGGCGCCGATACGGTTCTGGAAAAACAGGTAGCTGAATCGGTCCTGCCTTATGACCAGTGGAACGATATCGATGTCCGTTGGGGTTCATGCATAACGATCCCTATGCTGGTCTCGGGAAGTTCTATGAAGGAGTGGCTTGGAATCAATTTCGACGTTGACTTGATCGATATGGAAAGTTACGGCATCAGCGAGGTAGCAGAGGCGCGTGGCATTCCAGAGCTTATCATCAGGGGCGTATTCGACCCTATGGAGCAGACGCTGCCTCTCTTTGTGGCCCAGTCGCTGCATGATTCGGTGACCAGGACAGCAATTAGGGCCGCCTCGTACACCATAGCCCATCCCTTTTCCTTTCGAAGCACCCTGGCGCTGAAAGATCAGGCCAAGCGGGTCACAGAATCGCTGAGCCTCTTTCTCAATCAGGTCACCTGCACCGGTGAATTGGCGGATGCGATTGATCTTTCGGCGGTGGTGGCAGCCAGTTGAAAGTCAGCGTAGATACGTCTTCAGAAAGCGTCATAGAAATGCAGAGTGCCATTCTTGACAAATCAATCCAGATTAGTCACGACTATCTGCTCGACGCGCAACACCCAGATGGCTATTGGTGGGGAGAGCTTGAGACTAACCCTACTATGGAAGCTGAGTTCATTCTCCTGAACTTCTTTCTGGGCATCGAGGGCAAGTGTCGAAATCGCAAACTGGTCAATCATATTCTCCTGAAGCAGCGGGAAGATGGGACATGGGGCCAGTACTTTGAAGCCCCTGGCGATCTGAGCACTTCAGCGGAGTGTTACTTCGCTCTGAAGCTGTCTGGTGTGTCTGCCGACGAACCCAACATGATCAAGGCCAGGGACTTTATCCTGTCCAAGGGCGGCATTCCTAAAGCCAGAGTGTTCACGAAGATATGGTTCTCTCTTTTCGGCCAGTGGGAGTGGAAGGGCGTGCCGGTTATGCCGGCGGAGCTCATGTTCATTCCGGACTGGTTCCCTCTTAATCTCTATGATTTTTCCAGCTGGGCCAGAGCCACAATAGTACCGATGCTTATTCTCATGGACCGCAAACCAGTCCACGAAATCCCGGACTGGGCAGCCGTCGATGAGCTGTTCCCTCTCTCAAGAAGAGACACCGACTACTCGATCAAGAGGCCTTCCAAGCTGATCGGTTGGGAATCGCTTTTTTATGCCAACGACGTAATCCTGCGCCAGTGGGAACGCATCCCCTGGAAACCCACCCGAGGGCAGGCCGTTCGGCGCGCCGAAAAGTGGGTCGTGGACCATCAGGGGACGGACGGAAGCTGGGGTGGCATACAGCCTCCGTGGGTCTATTCGCTCATGGCGCTGTTCGAGCTGGGATACGATCTTGATCATCCCGTGATGAAGAATGGGCTTGAGGGGTTTGAGTCTTTTGTCATCGAAGAGGAGGACACCCTGCGAGTTCAGGCCTGCGTGTCGCCTCTGTGGGACACGTGCCTCACTATGATTGCGCTGCTGGACTCGGATGTAAGTCCTGACCATCCATCTCTGGCCAAGGCTGGCAGGTTCCTCATCAACGCCCAAATTCTCAATGGAGGCGACTGGCAGGTCAAAGCCAAGGGTACTCCTCCGGGCGGCTGGGCCTTTGAATTCGCCAACGAAAAGTACCCGGACCTGGACGACACCGCCGAGGTCGTGATGGCCCTTAATAAGGTCAATTTGGGCAGAGATGAACACGGAAAGAGCGAGGCCATTGACCGCGCGCTGAAGTGGCTAATGGTAATGCAAAGCTCTAATGGCGGCTGGGCGTCCTTCGACAAGGACAATTCCAAAGGTCTGATAGCCAAAATACCTTTTTCTGATTTTGGGGAGACAATCGATCCTCCGAGTGTGGATGTGACGGCCCATATTTTGGAAATGCTGGGGCAGTTAGGTGTCCGTTCAGACCAGCCTGCTGTCAAAAAAGCCATGGCATTTATCATGAACGAGCAGGAATATGATGGTGCTTGGTTTGGACGCTGGGGGGTTAACTATATTTACGGTATAGGCTCAGTGCTGCCAGCTTTGGAGGCGTTGGGCACAGATATGACCCAGGAGTTCGTGAATGGAGCTGTGCAATGGCTCGTTGATCATCAGAACGAAGATGGCGGCTGGGGCGAAAGCTGCTCTTCGTACGTCGATGCCGCATACCGAGGGCGAGGCCCGAGCACCGCGTCACAGACGGCATGGGCTTTGATGGCACTGTTGTCCGCCGGCAAAGGCAGCAGTCGCTCTTCAAAAATCGGAATTGAATATCTGCTATCGACGCAGGATTCAGACGGAACATGGAGCGAACCCTATTTCACAGGAACAGGATTCCCGGGTTATGGTGTTGGTCAGGCTTTGCCAGATTACTTGAGACCTGAAGACCCTGGATATCAGGGGAATGAGCTTTCCGCAGGCTTCATGATCAATTATCATATGTACCGTATCTACTGGCCTCTGACGGCATTGGGTCGGTACAGAAGACACCTTAATGGCGACGACCGGGCAACAGAATGCGGGATTGTTGCGCCAGTCAAAGATACTATCGGCATAGAAAAGCCTAAGCGAAATAGATTGAAACAATTCATACCGATGTGGTAACGTTCACTTTGACCGTTCTTCACACGGCGGTCAGGAGAAATTGGAAATGAAGGTACTACAAGAGGCATTATTCAAGGCGTGTTTATTCACGCTGGAAGTCGACGTTAGATCGGCGGCGATGCCAGAATTCTTCGATATCACTGACGATGTGGAAGAGTTCGTTAAACAATCCCAAGTGCAAAATGGGTTCGCGGTTGTGTTTTCAAAACACACAACGGCGGCTATTGTCATACAAGAAAAAGAGCCTCTGCTGTTGCAGGACATGACCAGCGCAATCGAACGATTTGCGCCGCGCAACCAGCATTACAGGCACAACGATTTCGAAGTGCGGACTGTTCACATGCACGAAGATGAGTGCCCCAATGGTCACTCGCACTGCCAGCACCTACTTTTGGGTGCCAGCGAAAACGTGCCGTTGGTGGATGGTAAGCTGACGCTTGGTGAGTTCCAGCGCATCTTTATGGTAGAGCTGGACGATCAGCGCGAAT
>CAUZQF010000106.1:0-8107 GCA_963581905.1 Dehalococcoidia bacterium | reverse complement strand
CAGCGCATCAGTATCTTCATCAACAGCGCAGCCATCAACACAGGACCAGCGCGGTGGTATGCGTCGAGGAAGGCCACAGAGGCCGTTCCAAAGGCAAGAGCCTGCTCCAAGTCCAGACCAGCAGCCGTCGGCCGATGAGTCGCCAACGAAAGAGGACCAGCCATCAGTGGCAGAATCCACGTCAGATGCGGAACAGCCTTCGGTCGCAGATCAGGATTCTGAGCCAAAGACGTTCCAGCCACCTTTCATCGAGCCTGATGATCCCATTGAGGAGCAGCAGGAAGAGCAGTCAGACGCTCAGCCGGACAGTCAGCCGGTAGCTGAAGTAGCTGAAACTGAACTGGAAGAGGCTACCGAAAAGTCAGATGACGCCGAGCCTGAGGATAAGGAAACAGAAGAGTCATCGACAAACGGCTCCGGCATTAATTGGGAGCGCGAGGTGGATGCCGCTTGGACGCGACGCCAACGCAACACCATTTCGGGAAGGGCAGCAGCAACGGATGCCGCCAAGGCCCTGAATGTTGACAAGCTAAGCTCATCCCAGTTCCCTTCTTTGGAAAAGCTACTCAAGGCCAGCACGCTGCTGCAGCTGAACTGGCGACGAGAAGGAAACACCATAGTTAAGAAATAGCGCCTGCAGTGCCTTAATTTCTGCACTAGTCGGTTTATTTACAGCCTGAATGGCTGGATTCTGTGAAGCCAGGCAGGCCACCGATAGGATAGCGATTTCTTCTCATGTTACTTGCGTTCGACATAGGCAATACGAACATCACCCTAGGACTCTTCCAGGGTGAAAGTATTCTTGCAACATGGCGTATGTCCACAGACGCGGCAAAGATGCCGGACGAATACGGAGTTCTGCTGCATCAGTTGCTGGCTCTGAAAGGTCTGACGGCTTCCCAGATCGATGCCGTGGCAATCTGCAGTGTTGTCCCCCCGTTGACGCCCGTGTTCCTCGAGCTGTGCAAGAGCTATTTTGAGGTGGAGCCACTGGTGGTCGGGACCGGTACGAAGACCGGCATTCGAATCCTTTACGACAACCCCAGGGATGTGGGCGCGGACAGAATCGTTGACGCTGCTGCGGCCCTGAAAGTGTACGGTGGGCCGGTCATCATCGTGGACATTGGCACAGCCACCGTATTCGACGCTGTCACCAAGGACGGCAATTACCTGGGCGGTGCGATCGCTCCCGGCATGGCCATTGCTGCCGACGCCCTGTTTCACAGCACATCCCAGCTAAGGCGTATCGAGTTAGTGAGTCCCGAAACCGCCATCGGCAAGAACACCGTTCACGCAATGCAGTCCGGCCTCGTTCTTGGCTATTCGGAGCTGGTAAAAGGCATGGTGGCGCGCTTCCACCGGGAGCTGGGTGGCGGAGCAAAGGTTGTGGCAACCGGCGGGCTGGCTCACATTTTGGAGAAGGAGTCGGGAGTTTTCGATGCCGTCGATCCTGATCTAACGTTAACAGGACTTCGCCTGATTCACGAGATGAATTTATAGCTCAAATTAATCCAGTTCTTTGCCGGCTTTTCTGGCAAATTTGGCCCCTAGGGAATTTCAAAACAATATGATTGATCTTCTGAAAAACAAACACATCGCACTGGGCGTAACCGGCAGCATAGCCTGCTACAAGTCGGTTGACCTGGCCAGTAAGCTAACTCAGGCCGGTGCTCTGGTGGATGTGCTTATGACCACTGAGGCGACGAAATTTATCTCGCCTCTGACCTTTCGCAGCATTACCCATAGGCCCGTCATCGTAGATATCTTTGCGCCGGAATCGGAGCTGAGCATCAACCACGTGGCCATCGCCGAACGGGCCTCTGTTGTGATGATCGCGCCCGCCACGGCAAACACCATCGCCAAGCTGGCACAAGGTCTGGCCGACGATGCTATTACGACTACGATTCTGGCAACGCGGGCGCCTATAATCATTGCTCCGGCCATGGACTCCAACATGTACGAGAACTCTGCCACTCAACAGAATGTGGCTACGTTACTGGAGCGGGGATTCGTGTTTGCGGGACCGGCCAAGGGCAGACTGGCATCAGGGCTCACTGGGCTGGGCAGGATGCTGGAAACCCCGGATCTACTAGGCTGCATCAAAGGGGTCCTGAGCCGCGAAGGTGATCTGGTCAACAGAAAGATCGTGGTCAGCGCTGGCGGCACACAGGAGCCAATCGACCCGGTGCGTGTGATCGCAAATCACTCCACAGGTAAGATGGGGTATGCTCTGGCGGAGGCTGCACGGGACCGCGGTGCAGAGGTATCGTTGGTTACGACGCCAACGGCTTTGGATGATCCTTTCGGCATTAATGTCATCAAGGTTCGCACGGCTTTGGAGATGCGCAGTGTCTTGCTACACCAGTGCGCTGATGCAGACGCGCTCATCATGGCAGCCGCGGTGGCAGACTGGCGTCCGTCTGAGACATCTAGCCACAAGCTAAAGAAGGGCGCATCCGACACCTGGAGCATCGACCTAGTCAAGAATCCAGACATCCTTGCGGAGATCGCTGGGGAGGGCCTGATTAAGGTCGGGTTTGCTGCTGAGAGCGAAGACCTCCTGGCCAACGCCCAATCCAAGCTGGTGAGCAAGGGGCTTCACCTGATTGCCGCCAATGACATCACGGCATCAGACAGCGGATTTGGCACGGATACCAACCGGGTTACTTTGATAGATAGGGACGGCCAGACTACCGAGTTGCCTTTGCTGATGAAGTACGAGGTGAGCCACGAGATTCTGGATAGAGTTGCACAGGTATTGGCGTAGTCTCTGATTGGCGACGGGAGACGTCACAGAAAAAAGAAAATTTGAGACTCTGAGTAGGCGTCGAATAAATGCCTGTTAGGATCAGTTAGTGATATTTAATCGGAGGCGGCTTTGCCAATTATACGAATAGAGATGTGGCCGGGAAGAACTCATGCCCAAAAGGCAGAATTGGCCAAGGTCATTACCGACGCGATGGTAAACATCACGAATACGACCCCGGGGTCTACCATCATAGTTTTTGAGGACGTTCCCAAGGACAATTGGGCACAGAACGGACTACTGGCTTCGGACCAGTAAGGGCGGCGTGCACATTGGTCTTGACAGGCTCCCTGAGTCGAGCCTATAGTTATTTAAGTTAACAAGCGAAAAGGCTATGAACAGGAGTAGTAGGTCTCCAGCGAAGCTCAGAGAGCCGGGTTAGGTGAGAGCCGGTGCTAACGCAGAGACTGAATGGACCTGGGAGCTGCCACCCGAAAGTCTGATTACTTCGGACCGTAGGCGTGGACGGATGGGCATCGTTATTGAAGCCTAGGGCATTGAGTTGATGATTCAACGCTGTGCCTGCAAAGAGGCTATTCATACTGCGAGCAGTGCGGATAGTGAATTAGGGTGGCACCACGGTCATACCCCGTCCCTTACCTAGGACGGGTTTTTTTATTGCCTAAAATTATGTCGTATGGAGGACTGGCGCTATGAGTCTTTTCGGCGCATGCACTTGGCCCAGAAACCATTCATTAAATTAGAAGACGAGCAAATTTCAGTAATGTAAAACTATTTGTGGCTTCAAGGGGAAACATAAAACATGCAGAGCAGCGAAATGACCAGAGAGGCAGAGGCACCCAGCAAGCGCAGGGTGTTCAGCGGCATACAGCCTTCAGGTGAAGTGCAGTTGGGTAACTACCTGGGCGCCATCAAGGGCTGGGTAGAGCGCCAGGAGGACAAGACGAACTTCTTTTGCCTGGTGGACCTGCACGCCATCACTGTGCAGCAGGACCCTGAGCAGCTTCGGCACCAGACCCGGTCGCTGGCGGCGATCCTCTTTGCGGCGGGCCTCGATCCGGACAAGAGCACGGTCTTTATTCAGAGCCACGTTGCCGCCCATGCGGAGGCGTGCTGGCTCTTGAACTGCGTAACGCCTATGGGCTGGCTGGAGCGCATGACCCAGTTCAAGGACAAGTCTGCTAACCAGGAGCGAGTCTCCGCTGGGCTGCTGGACTACCCTGTCTTGATGGCGGGCGATATCCTGCTGTACGGCACCCACGAAGTTCCGGTTGGCGAGGATCAGCGACAGCATGTGGAGCTGGCCAGGGACATCGCCGAGCGGTTCAATCGTGTATACGGCGAGACCTTTGTTGTGCCAGAGGCGGTGATCGCGGATGTCGGCGCAAGGGTCATGGGCCTCAACGACCCTGCCGTGAAGATGTCCAAGAGCTTCTCACACATCAGGGGCCATGCCATTCGAATGCTGGACGAGCCCAAGGAGATCGAGCGCTCTTTCAAGCGGGCCGTGACGGACTCCGGAAAAGACATAACATTTTCAGATGACCCTGAGCGGGCGGGCGTAAATAACCTCCTGTGCATATACAAGGTCATCACTGGGCGCAGCACATCAGAAGTCGAAGGCGATTTTACGGATGCTCGCGGATACGGCGACCTGAAGGTCCGCGTGGCCGAGGTCGTCACCGAAGAGTTTATGCCTATTCAAAAGCGATATCACGAAATAATGAATGACGTTGGCGAACTGGACAGGCTTTTGGCCCGAGGCGCGGAGCACGCAGCAGCTGTGTCCTCGCCGATGATGGACGAGATGAAAGAACGAATGGGGCTTACTCTCCCTGGCCGTTTTACTTAGATAAGTTCGGCGACTATGTCAGATGAAAAGGAAACTTCAATGTACCAACCAACACTAGAACAGGTGCGAGAAATGGCAGGCCAGGGCAATCTGGTTCCCATATATCGCGAGATAGGCGCAGACCTGGATACCCCCGTAACCGCGTATCTCAAGCTGGCGCGTCCACCCTATTCTTTCCTTCTGGAGAGTGTGGAGGGAGGCGAAAGCATCGGTAGGTTTAGCTTCATAGGCACCGAGCCCAGGAAGATCATAAGGACGGGACCGGGCCAGGAATACGGAGAGATCGATCCGCTAATCCCCATACATAAAGAGCTGTCCGAAATCAAAATAGTGAACATTCCTGAGATTCAGCGCTTCAATGGTGGGGCCGTAGGCTACCTCTCATATGAAACGGTTCAATACTTTGAGAGGTTGCCGTCCCCAGAAAAAGTTGCCACGGACGTACCAGAGTCCATCTTCATGTTCATCAACACCTTCTTGGTTTTCGACCACCTGCGCCAACGGATACAGGTGATCAGTCACGTGGAGCTGGACGGCGACATAGAGGCATCCTACGCCGAAGCGGTGGGACGTATAGAGGAAATCGTCAGTCGTCTACAGGGTCCGCTAACGCTGCCCGATTCCCAGGACGGCGTCGTG
The DNA here is from genome assembly GCA_963581905.1 of Dehalococcoidia bacterium. Lineage (GTDB taxonomy): Bacteria > Chloroflexota > Dehalococcoidia > Lucifugimonadales > JADFKI01 > Casp-Chloro-G4. Next base: position 2,849 of record CAUZQF010000106.1, on the reverse strand, counting down.
ACTCAGAATTCTGTCATGGACTCCAACGTAACCCAAGAACAGCACGAGAATATGGTCAATCGTGTGAAGGACTACATCGTCGCTGGGGACGTTATCCAAACTGTAGTGGGTCAGCGAATAGCCAGGCCAACAACCGCGCACCCGTTCCAGATTTACCGCGCTCTCAGAGCCATCAATCCGTCGCCTTATATGTTCTACTTGGAACTAGACGGCTTCCAGCTTGTGGGAGCCTCTCCCGAAATGCTGGTGCAGGTTGATAAGGGCGTGGTGGCGACACATCCTATCGCTGGAACTCGACCGCGAGGGGCTACTCCGGAAGAAGACGACGCGCTGGAGGCAGAGCTGCGTGGCGATGAAAAAGAGCAGGCGGAGCATATAATGCTCTTGGATCTGGGGCGTAACGATATTGGCCGTGTGAGCGAGCCAGGGACGGTAGAGGTCACCCAACTCATGGACGTTGAACGCTACTCTCACGTGATGCACCTGGTGTCCCACGTGACCGGTAAGCTCCGGAGTGACTACACTAGCTTTGATGCGCTGAGGGCCTGTTTTCCTGCGGGAACTGTTTCAGGCGCGCCCAAGATCAGGGCTATGGAAATCATCGCGGAGCTGGAGCCGGACAAGCGCGGGCCATATGCCGGAGCGGTTGGCTATTTCGACTTCTCTGGCAACATGGAAACGGCGATTGCTATTCGCACCCTCGTAGTGAAGGACGGCGTCGCGTATGCACAGGCCGGAGGAGGCATCGTGTACGACAGCGTGCCGGAGACGGAATTCAAAGAGACACTGCACAAGGCCTCCGCTGCGCTAAAGGCAATCGATCAGGCTGAGTTAGACGGAGCGCGCCCGGAATAGGCGAACGCTTTGCTGGAGAAGAAAATGATACTGCTAATAGACAACTATGACAGCTTCACGTATAACCTGTATCAGTACCTTTGTGAACTGGGCGCTGACGTGAAGGTAGTACGAAACGATAAGATAACCATCGAAGAAATTGAGGAGATGGCGCCGGAGAAAATCGTCGTTTCCCCTGGCCCTAAGACGCCGGACAAGGCCGGTATATCACCCGAGGTCGTAAAGCGGTTCGGGTCGACAATCCCTATGCTGGGCGTGTGCCTTGGCCACCAGTGCATCGGATACGCATATGGCGGCGAGGTTGGTGGCGCGGGCGAGATCATGCACGGCAAAATCTCAACGATCTGCCATGACGGCAAGGGCATCTATAAAGACATCCCCAACCCGTTCGAAGCCATCCGGTACCACTCGTTGGCCATTCATAAGGAAGACCTGCCCGACGATCTGAAGGTGACGGCATGGACAGAGAACGGAATCATTATGGGAGTGCGTCACAGGGAACATCCCGTTGAAGGCATCCAGTTCCACCCGGAGTCGATCATGACCAAAGTCGGCCACGATCTTCTTCGAAACTTTTTGGATGGCGCGAGCTAGGTTCCCTTAAAAGAAGACATGAGTAAGTTTGCGTAAATCTACTTTTGGACATTGGCGATGAGTGATTGAGGAGTTGACCATGAATGAGTACATACCGAGTCCCAGTGGTTGGGTTGCCGACCAGGTAGAACTGTATGAAGGTAGTGGAGGAACCGACGGCTTGACCCTGAGGGACACAGGCCTGCCGGTCATCATCGTGACTAACAAGGGCCACAAGACTGGTGCCATTCGCAAGACGCCTCTGATGCGAGCGGTGGATGGCGGTAGCTATATTCTCGTGGCGTCCAAGGGCGGCGCGCCGAAGCATCCGCTGTGGTATCACAACCTGAAGGCTGACCCCAACGTCGAAATCCGGGACGAGGCCAACGTGTACTCCATGCGGGTTCGCGAGGTGGTGGACTCCGCTGAGAGGCAGCGACTGTGGGATATCGCCGTCGCGGCCTACCCGCCGTACCAGGAATACCAGGACAAGGCTGGTCGCGTAATTCCGGTCTTTATTGCAGAAGCTTCCAAATAGAAGTTGGAACAAAAGCATATAAAAAATAAGGGCGAACAAGATGATACGTGAAGCCATAGATGCAGTCGTCGGCGGGCGCTCACTCACCGTGGAGGAGGCCGCCCAGTCCATGGTGGATATCATGACGGGCGAGGCCACTCCTGCCCAGTTTGGCGCCTTCGTGACGGCGTTGCGATTGAAGGGCGAGACGGTCGACGAGATAACCGGCATGGCGCAGGTTATGCGCGAGAAGTCTCTGCACGTTAACGTGGAGGGCTCTCTCGTTGATACCTGCGGAACCGGTGGCGACGCGTCGGGCACCTTTAACATATCCACTACTGCGGCTTTCGTGGTGGCTGGCGCAGGCGTCAAGGTTGCTAAGCACGGCAACCGGGCTATGTCTGGTGCGTGCGGAAGCGCCGATGTGCTTGAGGGCATAGGCGGCAAGATCGACTTGGGTCCTGAGGGAGTTCAGCGTTGCCTTGAAGAGACAGGCTTTGGATTCATGTTCGCGCAGACCTTTCATCCTGCAATGCGGTTCGTCGCAGGGCCGCGCCGCGAGATAGGCATAAGGACCGTATTTAACATATTGGGACCGCTTACGAATCCGGCAGGGGTCAAGTCTCAGGTGATAGGCGTTGCCGACCCTTCCATGGCCGGCAAGATGGCTGAGGTTCTTGGCAAACTGGGCAGCACACACGCCCTCGTTGTGCATGGTGGCGACGGCCTAGACGAGATCTCCCTCAGCGGCCCAACCCAGGTCTGGGAGATGCAAAACGGGACCGTTTCGGAGCGCTCTATTAGTCCTGGCGATGTGGGATTGTCTTCCTCTCCGGCGTCGGCCATTCAGGCTGGAGGAGTTGACGCCAGCGCTCAGATTCTTCGCGACGTACTCTCAGGCAAG
>CAUZQF010000105.1:0-8111 GCA_963581905.1 Dehalococcoidia bacterium | reverse complement strand
CGGACTTGGCTCGTCTTGTTGGACTGTGTGGTGTCTCCACAGACCAGGAGCAGATCAACCGATACTCCGGCGACGCTCTGGGCGTGTACCGCGCCTTTCGCGCAGCTCATCTTATGGGCGGCAAGGCTGCCGTTGTAGTCTGGCCCGAGTCCACCGAACACACCTCAGCCATTCTTAAGTATGCCCAGTCCCATCGTGTGCCCGTCGTGCCTTACGGAGGCGGCACGGGAGTGATGGGAGCAGCGGCACCCATCGACGAATGCATCATCCTGAATTTGCAGCGCATGAACGCCATTGTCGACGTTAGCAGCAAGGACATGACGGCCCAGCTGCAGCCAGGTGTTGTCTTAGAAGCAGCCTATACCGCTTTTGCTGACCAGCGCCTGCTGATGGGCCATGATCCTTGGAGTAGGCCTATCGCAACCGTTGGCGGCGCAATCTCAACCAACGGTATGGGGTACATGGCAGCAAAGTATGGCTCCATGGGCGAGCAGATCTTGGGACTAGAAGCAGTCCTGCCCGACGGCGAGATAGTGCGTTCGCAGGGTCTTCCCAAGCCCTCCTATGGCCTGTCGATGAAGAACCTTATGATTGGCACAGAAGGGACCTTAGGAGTAGTTACTGAGGCCACTCTGAGAGCCTTTCCAGTCCCCGAGAAGCAGATCTTGCGGCGCATAGACTTCCCCGATTTCGAGTCTGGTTTTAACGCCGTGGCTCAGCTATACGCAGAAGGCGTCAGGCCAGCTATAGTCGACTATGGCGAGGAGTTCTGGCCGGACAACGATGGTGATGAGGGAGTTCCTCTGTATTTGGCGTTCCAGGGCTTCTTGGAAGATGTAGACGCCCACTTGCAAAGAACCCAGGAAATCTGCCAGCGGTTCGATGGCCGCCCCGGTGACCAGAATGACGCGCAGGAGTACTGGGAGACTCGACACGCCTCCGGGGAGCGCTACCTGAGCGAAGTATTGCAGAGCGACGACCCTGCGAAGGCGAGACGCAATCGTTCGTCCTATCGCATGGACTACCTGCACGTCGCATTGCCAACGTCGCAGGTGCTGGATTACAGGAAGCGGTGCCAGAGCATCTTTCAGGAGACCAACGTTGTCGTGCGAGAGTGGTCACTTTGGGCCAGACCCGAATTCTTCTCATTTATTATCATGCGGGAAGACGATGCAGAATCGAGCACGACTGATATGGCTGACGTGGTGGACCAAGTGTTGCGGCTTGCTCAGCAGATGGGCGGCTCAATGGAGTACTGCCACGGCGTAGGCCTCAAGCTCGCGCACCTCATGGGCGGCGAGCAAGGCGCTGGGCTAAAGGCTGCCCAGGTGATCAAGAAAGCACTGGACCCCAATCTCATACTCAACCCCGGCAAGCTTATGGGCGGGGCTTAGCCGTCTGAAGAGTCGAATGATACGGTAACTTTCGTTCCTACCGACGCGCCCGTGTGTTCTGAAGCCTTGTCGTTTGCGTACGCAATTTCCAAGAAACCATGGCTGCCTGTAATGGCCAATAGACCTTCGCCACTCTGGTAGTTACGACTGATTCCACTAATGCGGTGGCCGTTGATCTCAACATCAATGTCCACGTCGATTGGTTCTTCAAGAACAAGATTAGTTATCAGGTTCCCGAACCGGTCTATTTGGATGACGCAGCCTTCTATCTGACCTGATCTTGCCTCCGGATAAGGAAAATAGAGCATCTTCAAACTGGGTATCGGCGGTCCTAGCTCTTCGGCCGATACTCCATTTGCCAAGTGCCCCTCTACTGGCGCAAAGATGTCACGACCATGAAAGGTGTTGCTTACGGTCTCAGCCCAGTATTCAGACCTGTCGAGAATAAATGCCTGACAGGTATCGGGAACATCGGCTTGAACGTCATCTAAGATACGAACGTCCGCTGGGAGAGGCTCACTTAACGTAGAACCATATGCAGTTAGCACGTGGGAAAAAATACCGTTGTTCGGGCCATTGAAGGAATCGTGCGGAGTTACCAGCAGGATAGGATATCGGTCCGTGCCTACACCGGGGTCTACGACGGTAAGGTGGATTGTCGATGCAGAAAAGTACCAGAACGTGGTGCCCAGCACAAAGGACGCATGATTAATGTCTTGAGGTCGTACGTCGTGGGAAACATCGATCAGGCCTGCATCAGGGCAGATGCCTAATATGACGCCCCTCATCGCTGCGACATACCCACCGCTCATGCCAAAGTCAGAGGTGAGAGTGACCAGTGGTAGTGGCAAAGCGAAATTCACCTGAACCAGTCAGGCGACTTAACCAGGGCTAACGAATCTCACGCTGGCGATGGACACGCCAATGAAGACCAACACCATGAAAATGGTGAACTGGAACAGCGTTTTTTCCATTCCTCTGCGGGTGTGATAGGAACTCTCGGCTGCTCCGAAGAATCCCGATCCCTGGCCCTTCACCTGAATCAGTATGACTGACATCAGAATGAGGGAGATCACAATCTGAACTATGTTCATTATGGTCAACGGCTTGCCCCTTGCCGGTCGTAATTAATTAAATAGGCTGGATTTCATCAGTGACTGCAACCTACTACCATTATCATACACATCCATAATAGCCCGCGCTAGCCTATCCGAGTCGTGCCGCACAGGATGTTCGGCAGAAGTAAGCTCAGTGAGCACCAGCCGCGCGTGCGTGAGAGCCTTGCCATCATGCACAACAGGCGTTCCGAAGAACTTTGGCCCCAGCTCTACAGGAGACTCGTTGGCCACTACAAAGTCGACCAGACCAGCAATTGTATGCCTCTTGAGGACCTCATGATGCGCAGCAACTGTGTAGCCTTCTGTTTCGCCTCTCTGCGTCGCCACGTTGCAGACGTAGACCTTGTTCGCCGGGGCTTCTGCAATAGCCTCAGTCAGTCCCTTTACCATCAAGTTGGGCAGGATGCTGGTGTACAGGCTGCCCGGCCCAATCACGATCAAGTCAGCGTTACGGATTGCCTCCAATGCCAATGGATGGGCAGCGGCATCTGGCGGATCAATCATCAGTTGGTCGATCTGCCCTCCTGCCTCGGAGATGTTGTGTTCGCCCTTAATTACGGTGCCGTCGGCTAGTTTTGCAGACAGTTGGAGATTGGCTGTGGTTGTCGGAACGATGCTGCCATGTACCGCAAGAACTTTGCTTGATTCGGAAAGCGCCTGCACGAAGCTTCCGCTGACCTCTGCCATCGCAGCGATGAACAGGTTTCCGAAGCTGTGTCCCTTCAGGCCATCGCCCTGAACGAACCTGTACTGGAACAATTCCGACACCAGGGACTCGTCCTCGGAGAGAGCCACCAGGCAAGCGCGGAAGTCGCCCGGAGGTAGCACGCCTAATTCTCTGCGCAGGCGACCAGAGCTGCCGCCATCGTCGCCTACGGTCACGATGGCCGTGATGTTGTCGGTGTACGTCTTGAGGCCGCGCAGTAGAACGGAAAGTCCTGTGCCGCCTCCAATGGTCACGATGCGCGGGCCTCTGCTAAGTGATCTACGGGTGTAAATGGTGTTAGCGATACCGTGCAAAGAAGAGGAGTCGAGGATGAGAGGTCCAACAGAGCGGTACAGACCGTAAACGGCTAGCAGCATTAATAGAATGCCGCCACCCATCAGCAGTACGCCCTCGAAATACCCCGGCAGGAAATCAGGAAAGCCCAGCGCCAGAAACTTTCGTAGAAGGTACGCAATTCCCATTGAGCATATTGATATACCCGCCGCGCCAAGAAGCATCCAGCGTTTGATGCCTAAGCCGGGGACGAGCAGCCTTAGAATGTTTGAAAGGCCTGCGGGTGCTGCGTTGCTGTTGCGTCCGGCGGGCGTCTGGCTGTTTCCGTTCATCACGCTATCTCAGCGACTCCAGTTTCTCTTTGAGAAGCTCATTAACAAGCTGTGGGTTTGCTTTTCCGCGGGTAATTTTCATAATCTGTCCCACGAGAAATCGAATGGCCTGCTCTTTGCCGTTCAGGTATTCCGCCACGGGACCAGCATTGCCGGCTATGGCATCGTCTATGGCCTCGCCCAGCGCGCCCTGGTCGCTTATCTGAACTAGGCCCTTCTCCTTGGCTATGTAACCAGGAGTTTGGCCGGTGTTAAACATCTCTTCAAACACGGTCTTGGCCATGCTGCTGCTCAGCTGGTCCGAATCCACCATGTCGATAAGCTCCATCATGTGAGCGGGTTCGATTTTGACGGACCCTATGTCATCACCGGTCTGATTAAGCAGTCGCCCCATTTCGACGACCAACCAGTTGCCAGCGGACTTTGCGAAGGTCGCTACCTCTTTTCCGGATGGATTCTTCGCCTTCAAAATGGACTCGTAGTAGTCAGCCGTCTGCTGAGTGGTTGTGAGTAGTTCAGCGTCATATTCTGATAGACCCAGGTCGTTAATGAACCTGTGGAACCTGGCCTTGGGCAACTCTGGAATGGTGTGTTCTATCTGGTCAATCCAGGAACTGCTTATCTCCAGGGGAGGCAGATCGGGCTCTGGGAAATACCGGTAGTCGTTTTCCTCTTCCTTGATACGCTGCGAAAAGGTGCGGCCGTTGGCGTCGTCCCAACCGCGGGTCTCCTGAACAATGCGCTCCCCTTCTTGAATGGCGCTCAACTGGCGCTTTGCCTCGTACTCCAGTGCGCCATGAACGGCCCTGAAGCTGTTCATGTTTTTGATCTCGACTTTGGAGCCTAGCTTCTCCTGTCCAACAGGTCGTATGCTGATATTGGCGTCGCACCTAAAGTTTCCCTCTTCCATGTTGGCGTTGCTCACACCTATGTAGCGAAGGATCGACTGCAGCTGCGTGAGGTAGGTGCGGGCGTCATCTGCGCTGCGCAGGTCGGGCTCGCTTACGATTTCCATCAGCGCGACGCCTGCACGGTTGATATCCAGTAGGGTATAGCCTTCGCCGAACTCCTCGGCCCTGTGGAATAGCTTGGCGACATCTTCCTCCATGTGAACCCTGGTAATACCGATGGTTTTCTCGCCCTCATCGGTTTCCAGCGTCAGGTGGCCGTTGGACGCCACAGGAAGGTCGTACTGCGAAATCTGGTAGCCCTTCATGAGGTCAGGATAAGGGTAGTTCTTGCGATCGAACTTGGTGTGGTGAGCTATGGTGCAATCCAAGGCCAGACCGGTCTTGATAATGAACTCAATAGCCTGCCTGTTGATAACTGGAAGCACGCCAGGCATACCCATGCAGACCGGACAGACAGTGGTATTGGGGGAAGCGTCCTGGTAACCAGCCTGGCAAGAGCAGAACATCTTACTATTAGTCAGTAGCTGAGAATGGACCTCTAGTCCAATAACAATCTCGTAATCCATTTATGTAGTTCTCACATTTTCAATTGCAGCTTAGGCTGTCGGTGTAAATAGGTGTCGCACGCTCAGGGAAGGTGCAGGCGCGGACACGCTACACCATGATACAACAAGGTGAGTTGAATTCACCGGTCAAAACGACGATGTCTTTGGGCTTTCTGTCGGCCATGCGTCCTCGCCAATTAAAGGCACGAAGCGGCATGCGCCAAGGTTTTGTGCTGTGTAGCCCTCCTTTGATTTGACCACTTTCATCAGGTCTTGACCTTCGAGAGAACCAACGGGCACGACCAGTCGACCGCGATTGGCCAACTGCTCTGATATAAGTTTTAGCGGTAGTTTGGGAGCGCCGGCGGAAATAATGATGGTGTCGTAGGTCGCATAGGGCATGTATCCAAGCATAGCTTCCGCTTCGTACACAGTGACGTTGTCGTAGCCCATGAAAACCAGCCTGTCTCTGGCAGCGATTGCCAAGGAGGGTATCCTCTCTACGCTTAACACTTCGCGCGCAAGAGTGGCGAGGATAGCGGTCTGGTAACCACTGCCCGTGCCCATCTCCAGCACCTTGTCCGAACGACGTATCTCAAGAGCATCGAGCATCAGGGAGACCATGGTTGGCTGTGATATGGTCTGACCCTCGCCTATGGAAAGCGGCACGTCATCGTAAGCGGCGTAGGCTACTTCAGGGGCGATAAAGGACTCCCTGGGAATGTTGTCCATTGCCTCGATGACCCGCTTGTCTCCAATGCGATTGGACAGGTCTTTAGAGAGTCTTTTTCTTTGCTGTTCCGACATGCCATCTTTATTTGCAATATTGATGCGGAAATCAGGATATTCGCACCTGAGAACCGTTTATACTAATTGTACAAGTTCGAATTCAGAAGACAGAATCCCCTTGTGACACCCGTATTCATTGACCCATTTATATCGCCATGCTAACCTGAATTTAATGCGAAATATATGGCGAATATCAAAGTAGTGAGTGTTCAAATGACATCCACATTGGAGCTAACAGACAGGCAAATTCTTAACATCATTCAGAAGAATTTCCCGGTGGTTGAACGACCCTTTAAGGACATCGCAAAACAGCTTGATTCGACTGAAGAAGATGTTATGACGCGCATCAAAGATCTAAAGGCGCAGAACGTTGTGCGTCAGATAAGCGCGATCTTTGATACGAGACGACTCGGCTACAAGACTACCCTTGCGGCCATGCGCCTCCCGGAAGATAAGCTGGAGTCCGGTGCGCAGATTGTGAACCGACACCCTGGCGTAAGTCATAACTATGCACGTAACGGCCACTTCAATCTTTGGTTCACCTTGGCGGTCCCACCCTACGAGGATCTTAAGGAGACCATTGACCAGATGGCCGAGGAGAGCGGTGCCGAAACAGTCCGATTGATGCCGACGATAAAGTTCTTCAAGATTGGCGTTAACTTCGACATGGTTAAGGAAGAGGGCAACGCCAAAGAGATTTACAGCCCTGACGGGTTCAACAAGCCCATCGACGAAAACTGGAACAAGGCGGAAGAGGTTTCCGAGTACGACATGCAGGTCATTCGGGAGTTGCAGGAAGACGTCGAAGTGGTGCCGGAGCCGTTCGCCGCCATGGCTGAGCGCCTGGGCATCACGGTAAAAGAGCTAGCCGCCGCCGCCGTTGCCCTTCAGGATCGCGGCATGATGCGACGGTTCAGCGCGGTGTTACATCATCGTCGTGCTGGGTTTAGCTCCAATGCCATGGTCGTATGGAAAGTGCCATCCGAGCGCTCTGTTGAAGTCGGCAACATCATGGCTCAATCCCGTTGGGTGACACACTGCTACGAGCGCCCGACCTTCCCGGACTGGAACTACACACACTTTACGATGATTCATGCTACCTCTCAGGACCAGTGCGAGGAGGTTGCACAAGAAATTTCGGTCAGCACAGGAATTTCGGAATACCAGTTGTTATACAGCACGCGAGAGTACAAAAAGACCCGTGTAAAATACTTCGTTTAAGAAAGCATCGGAGGAAGAATAGTGCCAACCACTTATTACCCAGTTTTCATTGACGTAAAAGGTCGCAATTGCGTTATCATCGGCGGTGGCAACATCGGCGAAGAGAAGGTCCACAAGCTTCTTGATTGCGAAGCTAAGGTCGTGGTCATCAGTCCGGAAGTCAACCAGGGCGTGCAGGAACTGGTAGACAACGACAGGCTGGTATGGCACAAGCGCGAGTACCAGGAAGGCGATCTTGACGGCGCATTTATCGCCATCGCTTCCACGGACAACAATGAGGTTAACCGACAGATTGCGGCGGATGCCGAGGACCGAAATGTTCTGCTGAACGTTGTCGACGTAACGCATCTTTGCACCTTCATCGCACCGTCCATTGCGCGACGTGGCGACGTTACAATCGCTGCCTCCACCGGTGGAGCTAGCCCTGCTCTTGCACGCAAGTTCCGAGAGCTTCTTAATGGCAGCGCCATCGAGGCGAGCCACGCGCTTATGGACTATGCCGAGTTGTCTCCTTTGCTGGCAGACGCTCGTGCGGAGATTCGCGGAAAAGGCATCAACCTTCTCACGGATCACTGGCAGTCATGCATCACCGATAGTCTGGTTGACATGGTGATGGACGGCAAGTACGACGAGGCCAGGAAGATTCTAATGGCCGACCTGATGAAGGGCACTACCTGCGACTGCAGCGATGGTGTCTGCAGGATGTGGGAAGAGAAGAAGGAAGTAGTCCTATCCCTAGACGGCGCTGACAAGAAGGCCAAGGTCTAGTTTAGAGAGTCATTAGTGACAGCAATTAAAAGG
>CAUZQF010000104.1:0-8130 GCA_963581905.1 Dehalococcoidia bacterium | reverse complement strand
TCGTCTTGCTAAAAACAGTTTCGTGGATATAAGAAAAGTTAGTTCAAAGGCATTCAGCGGTCATTCTCCAACTATCCCAGACATTTCATCAGCTTGGGTGAGAAGGCCAGGGCTGAAAACAGGGAACCAGTCTTAGCTTGAATAGCCCAGCCAAATGGATAAAATGGCCACCAGTGAACGGACAGGCACATTGATCCTTCCATTGAAGAATATAAGCGCCCGAAGTAGTCGACCTTGGTGCCCTGAGCATAAGGGGCTATCAACTGAATTACGCCTCAACAATATATCCTTTCCGGCGTCATTTTGCGTTCAGTGGGGATAGTAGCCCTCCTGCGGGGTATTATTATCCAGGTGACAGGACCACTATTGCCCACCCATCGGGTCGGAAAGGGAGAGGGGGCGTCGAACTGAGTCGAATAACTGTCTAGAATAAGTGAAGGCCTAATCAAAGCGTTAGAAGAATGTTAGAATTGAGACCAATTGTCACAAAGTCAAAACGAACACAGGTAGTGCAGCAATGACCCTATTATGCGGTGTAAGGTTGGCAGGAGCGGCAGGGTTCGAACCCGCGACCCTCGGTTTTGGAGACCGATGCTCTACCAGCTGAGCTACGCTCCTACCTTACACATATGGAATTTTAGTGTCTGGCCAGACGCTGGTCAACTAATGGCGGCCAATCACTAACTCCGATCGAGCACTCTATCCCAACTAGGATAAACTCTGTCCAAGACGGCCTGTAAGCCGAGTTCTGTATCCCGACGAATCGGGACGGCGACCATCTATCTAGCCCCGATGTTGCCATCGGGATCATGCGGCCAACCCGGGGATGGTCCGGGACCCATATTCCCCCTATTAGGCCTTGCACCGGATGGGGTTTGCCCTGCCTCTGATGTCACCACCAGAGCGGTGAGCTCTTAACTCGCCATTTCACCCTTACCTACCAAAGCAGGCGGTATGTTTCTGTGGCACTTTCCGTCGGGTCACCCCGCCCCGCAGTTAGCGGGCATCCTTCCCGGTGGAGCTCGGACTTTCCTCTACCCCGACGAGTCGGAATAGCGGCCGCCCAGCCATCTTGAACTTATATATTTTAACACGTTGGGGAGAGCAGTCGGGAGGAATCAGGCGAAATCTAGACTAGAACGTCCACAGAATCGTCTTGAACGATAACTTTTGCGACGTGCTCTAGCAAGAAGCCTTGCTGTTCGCCGAACTCCATAGTGTCCCATTGTGAAAAGGAGGCTTCGACATCTTTGGGATTCTTGGCCTTCTCAGCACCGCTACGGATCTTATCCAGCTCTTTTAGGTATTCGCCGAGCACTTCCAGGGCCATCTCGCCTTTGGCCGTGCGCTTAATCGCCTGCAAGAAGCGCCGTTCGCCGTTCTTGATACGCGAGTCCCATACGGCCTGAATCTCGCTGGCCCTATCTAAGGCTTCGCTATTTCCATTCGTCCCCGCAGCCTTCAAAGCGTACTTGAGCTGTGACATGACGGTGCCTTCTAGGAGGGGAGCCCTCCACGTATGGTATTTGCAGACGCTCATGTTGTTACGAGACTGGCACTGGTAATACCTGTAAACGCCATTCGATCTGCGGCCGTCCTTTCGTTTCCAGGACTGCCTTCTGGTCACGCCCATCATCTTGTTTTCGCAGTATCCGCAGAAGACCATGCCGGACAAGAGGAAGGGCTCGGCATTGATGACTCGTCCCACGGGCTTGCGGGACCTGGTCTCGTCCTGGGCTGATCGAAACAGCTGTGGAGGGATTATGGCTTCGTGGCTCTTGGGTAAGCGGAGGCCGAATCGGGTGTAGGTGCCCATGTAGGTCGAATTCTTGAGAATGTCCCGTATGGTGACCATGTTCCAGTTGCCGCCGCGCCTGGTCTTGATGCTTCGCTCGTTCATGTGCTGCGCGATCAATCTCAGCCCCATGCCGTCTTTGGTGTAGAGCCGATAAATCAGTTCCACGACCGGCCTCTCATCTGAAACGATCTCCATGCTGCCGTCGGAGCCGTTGCGGTAGCCGAACGGGGGTTTGCCTAAGCCCTTGCCCATCATGGCTCGCTCTAACATGGACTCCTTGATGCGTTCGCTGCGAGTGCGTGAGACGCCTCTGACCCCAAGCGTGTCCAAGGCGTTCTGGAAGGGGTCGGGCAAATCGTCGTTGTCGCACTTAACCTGGGACCCCGTACCCTCCAATTCAACCATGGTCCGGGCCACGGCCTCCAGATCTTCACCGAGGTGGCTTGCGTCTGGAACAACGATAAGAAAGTTGGATTCCGATTCTCGGAGGTAATCCAAAAGCTTGTTGTATTCGGGGAGTTGAGGGATGTCTTTGGATATTTCTTGTTGCGGTGCAGATCCCCCGGACAAATCATCACCGAAGGTAATGATTGACTGGTTCAGGTACCTCTCACAGTAATCGACGAACCGTTCGCCCAATTCGTCCAGTGTAGAGGTATTATCTCTTACACGAAAATATCCGATTGCACGCATTTAACACTCATTCGATATAAAGTATCCGCCTACAGCTATTGCAGTAGACAATCTCTTCGGAGGTTTTTGCCTTTCGAAGATCACCTACCGGCAAAGCTATCCGGCAAGCCTGACATATTCCCTTACCAGCATCCAGCCTGGCCACCGCCTTGCCACCCCGTGTCTTCCGCAGTGACTCGTATGTTGCCAGGTTCTGAGGAGAAATATTCGGAGTTTGCTGCTTCCTGACCTCGGTCAACTCGGCTAACTCTTTTTCCAGGTCCTCCTGGTTTTGTCGTAAGACCGGAAGCTGAGTCTCCCTCTCCGTCTCAAGACCGTCCAGTGTTTTGAGAACGCTATCTCTGCCTGCCTGTAACTCCTCCACCGCCACCATTAGCTCAAGAAGCTTCTCTTCATCTTCGCCAAGCTGTGTTTGCAGGTACTGACGCTCTTCTTCAAGCGCCTCCAACTCTCGCGAATTGGTCACGCCACCACCGTAGAGCTTGGCCACGACGGCCTTCAGCTTATCCTCGTCCTGCTGTACCACCAGTTGAGCGGAGTTGCTAGCCTTGCCCTGCGCCTCTGCCTGGGCTTCCAGGGAACCGGCCCGCTTTCTGGCCGCCACGATCGGTCCGTTGTCGGCAATTTTTGCCCTGACTTCTATTAGCGCCGTGTCCTTTTCTGCGGAGACCGTGTCGGTTTCTTGTAGTTCAAATAGCTGCCTGACAGAGACCATGGTCGCCTCCCTAATTGCAGCGAGGGCAACGAATGTGCCACTCACCTTTCATCATAGAACGTTGTGTAGGTTATCCGTATAGCGAAGTAAAGTTCCCGTTTCGCGCAATACCCGCTCCAACAGGTTATGGAGAAAATAATACCTGGCGATTTGTATACGCAAGGATAATACCAATATACGGGTATTGCCGCATCCAGCCCTCTGATTCGCTAATAATTGGCTTTTGTGACTGACCCGCTATTGGTGTACCATTTATCGAGCCAGTAGCAGTGCACATCATTTAACTTATTAAAGGAACAGGCCGCTTATGACTTCCCAACAGAACCTGGATAGAGTACCCAAGACAAAGATCGTGTGTACCTTGGGCCCTGCTACTGAATCCGAAGAGCAGATCGAAGAACTCATCCTGGCCGGGATGAATGTTGCAAGATTGAATTTCTCCCATGGAGACCTTGAAGCACACACTACTGCGTTCAAACGGGTCAGAAAGACATCAGAAAAGCTGAACATAGCAGTAGGGATAATGGTTGATGTGCCCGGTCCCAAATACCGCACTGGACCTACCGTTCCTGGGGTTCTGGATGTCAAAAACGGGGACGACATCATCCTGACCAGCAGGGACCTTATTGGAGATAGCAAAACAATATCCGTCACTCCAGCCGGAATACACAGAGACGCCACCATCGGGCGTCCAATACTCCTGGACGATGGTCTGTTGGAGTTCGTAGTTACGGAGATTGACGGCGAAGACGTTAAGTGCCGGATTATCGCTGGCGGCAGAATCACAGAGCGACGAGGCGTGACCACTCCTGGCAAGGCCCCGTCTCAGCCGTTTCCCGACGAAAAGGCTGAAGAAGCCCTGAAATTCGCTGGTGATATGAATGCCGACTTTGTAGCTCTATCAACTGTGACCACGGCAGACGATGTGATTCGGGCGCGGGAACTTCTGAGCGTATATCACCCTAATGGATACATCATCTCGAAGATTGAACGGGCGGAATCCCTGGACAACTTGGATAGCATTATCGAGGTCAGCGATTCCATCATGGTTGCCCGAGGAGACATGGGAGTAGAGGTCCCTCTATCCCGAGTGCCGATAATACAGAAGGATCTGATTAGAAGATGTAATCTGGTGGGCAAACCTGTCATTACAGCCACACAGATGCTGGAATCCATGATCAGGTCTGCCATTCCAACCAGGGCTGAGGTCACCGACGTAGCCAACGCCATATTCGACGGCACCGACGCCATCATGCTCTCCGGCGAAACCTCTGTGGGCCAGCACCCGATTGCAGCGGTGAAGGTCATGGCGCAGACTGCTTTGGAAGCGGAGAAGGCACTGCCTTACGAGTCCCTGTTGCTTGAGAAGAGGCGCCAGACCGATGGCGCATCCATTGCAGACGCCATCAGCTACGATGCCGTCCGCACTGCCTTCCAGATTGAGGCCGACCTCATCGTCGCCTTCACGGAGGCTGGCGGAAGTGCTGGACGTGTTTCAAAGTATCGCCCGAAAGCCAAGATTCTTGCCTTGACATCCAGTGAGGAAGTACAGAGGCGCTTGACCTTACGGTGGGCAGTTGTCTCCATCCCCGTGAGCGATGTCGAAAACGTCGAGGACTTCTTCGCTGCGGGCTCCTGGTACAGCAAGCAGGTCGCTGGCCTTTCTGCAGGCGACACTATCGTGCTGGTCGCCGGAGTTCCAATCGGAATATCTGGCAGCACCAACCTGCTTCGAGTCATGACGATAGTCTAGGAAACTGGCTCAGGTCTTTTCGCTCTTACTCTGTGGCCGGCTATGAGGTGCTATAAGGGCGGACGTTGGATACCCTGGCGTACTGCAACGGCCATTCAGACGTATCGTTATCCAGTTCGTCTCTGGCAATCAACGGCCAATAAGGATTGCGAAGCAGTTCTCGCGCCATCAATATAACGTCCGCCTCACCGTCCACTAGTATCTTCTCAGCCTGACTGGGTGACGTTATGAGCCCAACCGCCCCTGTTAAGACGCCTGCCTCTTTCTTGATACGAGACGCGAACTGCACCTGATATCCAGGGAAAGGCTTCAGGGTCTGGTCAGGAGAGTTGCCGCCAGAAGAACAGTCGATGAGGTCCACGCCCTCGTCCCGCATCCACCTGGCAAGCTCGACACACTCGTCAATGTCCCAACCGCCTTCCATGTACTCTGTCACGGAGACACGAACGAACAGCGGCATGCTCTCTGGAATCTGCTTGCGAACGGCCTTCACCGTCTGCATGGCAAAGCGGGCCCGGTTTTCCAGCGATCCGCCGTACTGGTCCTGACGCTTGTTTGACAACGGAGAAAGAAACTCGCAACCCAGATACCCGTGGGCCATGTGAAGCTCGATTGCCTTCATACCTACATCTACGGAGCGCTGGGCTGCGCTGGCGAAGTCTGCCACCACGCCGTCGATATCTTCGACACTTAGCTGCTTGGGCGTTCCCCAGGCGTCTTCGTAGGCGATAGGACTTGGGCCGACTATCTCCCAGCCACCTTCATCCGGGGCAAGGTAGTCGCCGCCCTCCCAGGGCTGCTTGTGGGATGCCTTGCGTCCGGCATGGGCAAGCTGTATCGCCGGAGTGCTGCCCCTGCTGACTATGGTGTCAACAACCTCTTTGAGCTGCTCCATTTGGCCGTCGGACCAGAGCCCGAGGTCCCAAGGCGTGATGCGGCCTTCCGGTTGAACCGAAGTGGCCTCCACCATTACCAGTCCAGCGCCACCAACGGCCCTGGTTCCATAGTGCACCAGGTGCCACTGACAGCACTTGCCGTCCATACCCTCAGACGAATACTGGCACATAGGCGCAACCATTAGCCTGTTGGGAATCGTCTCGCCTCTGATTTCTATCGGTGTAAAGAGCTGGCTCATTTTCTCTCCGCTGTTTTACTTGTTCATTGCCTAGAATTAGTGTCGATCAGTTTTCGTCAATCCAAATGGGGCAGGGCTGCGCCCGTTGACGCCCCCAAACCCGGCCAATACTAGCACACCCGTTATGGTTTACCACACTCAAAGTTCATGAATCGTACTGAATAAGGATTCTGTAGCAACAATGCAGGCATTGGAGTAGTCCCATCGTTAATCAAAAATACTGAGTCTGCCAATTACGTTCTCATCAATTTCCAAGGCACAAGGTACCCAAAGCCGTTAGACATCTTCGCGGCGGCAGAGTAAAATTGGCGGAAGCCCCTTGAGTTAAGCAGGACGTGGAGGACACAAGTGCTACGGCTTTTCAACACCCTTACCAAGACTTCAGATGAGGTGCGTCCGATCAACCCCGGGGTTGTGAAGATGTACACCTGCGGACCAACTGTTTATCGAGATGCCCACATCGGAAACCTTCGTTCCTACCTTATGGCGGACTGGATTCGTCGGGCGCTACTGGCCCAGGACCTGAAAGTGGTGCATATAAAGAACATCACCGACGTGGGCCACATGCGGCAAGAGGTACTGGAACTAGGCGAGGACAAGGTAATAGCCGCTGCTCTGGCGGAAGGCAAAACTGCAGAGGAGATAGCCCAGTTCTACACCGACCGATTTCTCAACGACGAGAAAAAGGTCAACATATTGCCAGCAGATGTTTTTCCCAAGGCCACCGACCACGTCGTGGAGATGGTGGACATCGTCGCCGAACTGGTGAAAAATGGCCTGGCATACGAGGTGCAGGGCAACGTCTACTTCGCTGTAAACAAGTTCGACAACTACGGAAAGTTATCCGGCAACATCATGGAGGCCGCGCTTCTTGAGGCCGTCCGCGTTGAGGTTGATCCCCTTAAGAGGGATGCCCGAGACTTCACTCTCTGGAAGGCGGCAGAGCCTGGCCGGATATTGAAGTGGGAAAGCCCCTGGGGAGATGGGTTCCCTGGCTGGCACATAGAGTGCTCCGCCATGTCCATCAAATACTTGGGCCGAAAATTTGACATTCATACGGGCGGTGTGGACAACATCTTCCCGCATCACGAAGGAGAAATCGCCCAGAGCGAGGGGTTCACGGGAGAGCCTGTCGTCAACATCTGGACGCATGGTCAACATCTGTTGGCTGACGGCGTAAAGATGTCCAAGTCCATGGGCAATTCCTTTATTCTTTCCGACATTGAAGGGCAGGGGATAGACCCGCTGGCCTTTAGGTACCTCTGCTTGACCGCCAAGTACAACACCCGTCTCAATTTCACGTTCACATCGCTGAAAGCAGCCCAACGGGGGCTGCTCAGGCTGCGCAACATGGCCTGGGAATGGTCAATGCTGCCCTCAATAAACGGCCAGTACAACAGCGACGTAGACGAGTGGTACGGCAAATTCCTGGATAGGGTGAACGACAACCTGGACCTGCCCGGGGCTCTGGCCCTGTTGTGGGAAATGGTGCGCTCAGGCATGCCAGGACAGGCCAAGCTGGCCGCTATGAAACGCTTCGACTCAATCCTAGGCATGGACCTTGATGGCGCTGAAAAGGCCTATCAAGTCCCGCAAGAGATAAAGGTCAAGGTCGGCGACAGGTCCAGCAAGCGCACCGGCGATGATTACCAGAACGCCGACGCCATAAGGGCAACACTTAGCGAGGACGGCTACATCGTCCAAGACACTATGGGTGAGACCAGGGTTAGGCCCAAGACCGCATGGGAGAAACGCCAGGAGGCCTGGCACAGCTTCTCATCTTCCGTCGAGGTGCCGTCTCTCATTGACGAGCCGGACAGCGTAGAACTTACCATCGGCATGGTGGCCTGCAATTACCTGGGCGACGTCCAGCGGTGTTTCGACAGCGCACTCAATTGGGTGGGCGACAGGGCCGTAGAGGTCCTGGTTGTCGATAACGGTTCCGCGGATGGGACTGACAGGTGGCTTGAGGAAAAAGCACTAACCGAGCCAAGATTGAGAATTATTCATACCGACCACGTGTTGGGCGAGGGAGC
>CAUZQF010000103.1:0-8144 GCA_963581905.1 Dehalococcoidia bacterium | reverse complement strand
TCACGCCGTTTGCGCCGTCTGCGCCCACCAGCACTCTGCCATGAAAAGCCTGGTCGTGTGTATGGACCGTTATTTCGTCTGGCCCTACTTCCACGGATCGTAGAGGCGCTTTTTCGCGAAGCACTGCTCCCGCGGAAGTGGCCTTCTCCACAAGGAACGCGTCCAGGTTTTCTCTCCGAGTTAGGTATACCAGGTCCCTGGGATACCTTCGCGCAAAGCCATTGGACTGGCGAGTCGATAGTTGCATGCCGTCAATGACTCGGTCTGTTACCGGCGAAATATCAAAAGGAAGAAGCTCTGAAGCCCGTACTGTGACGCCTCCACCGCATGGCTTATCCCTGGGGAATTCGGCCTTGTCGAGCAACAAGACTGTAAGCCCTCGTTCTGCGCACACCCTGGCGGTTGTGCTGCCAGCGGGACCGGCTCCAACAATGATTACGTCATATTTCATGGATAGCCTTGGGATGAGGCAGAGAAAACAGCTTAGCTACCATTGCTGAGCAAGGCATCAACGAAGCTCGCGGGGCAGCACAAAGCTTACGTCCTCCTCAGCACCCTCTATTGGTATAACCTCTTCTGGCTGAATCGCATCTATGACTGCCTGCACCAGCTCTTCTGGCGTCGATGCCCCAGAGGTGATGCCGATCTTCTCTACGCCGTCAAGCCACTTTTGGTCCATCTCCTCAGGCCCGTTAATAAGATATGCTGGAATACCATGGGCCTGGGCGACCTCTCGCAGGCGATTGCAGTTGGAGCTATTGGGCGCTCCGATAATCAGAACCAACTCAACCAGTTTGCAGAGCTCTTTGACGGCCGCTTGGCGGTTGGTGGTGGCGTAGCACAGGTCGTTGCGGACAATGACGTTATCGAACTGGCTGCGGATCTCGTCAATGGAGCGCTGGGTGTCGTCCACAGATAGGGTCGTCTGAGTCAGGACCGCGATAGGAGTATCGGTCTCCCAGTCCGGAAGATCGATCGATTTTCTATCGTCAATAAGGTGCATGTCAGTCTGGCCCATCGTTCCCTTGACCTCTTGGTGGCCCTTATGGCCGACCAGTAACAGCCTTCTGCCGTCTGACTCATATTTCTTCGCCTCGTTGTGCACCTTGGTAACCAGCGGGCAGGTAGCGTCGATAATATTCAGACTTAAGTTCTTGGCCTTGGCGAAGTCTTCTGGAGGTGATCCATGCGCCGAGAAGACGACGGTTGCGCCTTCAGGTATCTCTTCAACGTCCTCAACGGTTATCGCGCCCTTCTTCGCCAAGGACTGAACAACATGGGGGTTGTGCACGATCTGATGCTTAACGTAAACTGGCACACCGTATTTTTCCAGTGCCAGCTCCACAATATCAATGGCGCGAACTACGCCTGCACAGAAACCGCGGGGCAGCCCAATGTACACTTTCACGGACCATCTCCTGGAAGTATTTTAGGTGAGGGAAATACTCGAAAATGCCGAATCAGGGTTGATAAACTGATCGCCGAAATTGTATCACAGTCAAAGATACGGTCGCATGCATGAATTCGTTTTCCATAAGGGAGTTGCGAGGTGTATACTACTTTCCAATTTATGTTTTCCCTGGCAAACAATGATCTATTTGACTGGAGTAACGGATAGATGAAACTGGCTGAACGAATGAGCGTTCTGGGCACCGAAACAGCGTTCGAGGTTCTCGCGAAAGCTCGTAGATTAGAGGCAGAAGGCAAAGACGTTATCCACCTTGAGATCGGCGAACCCGATTTCGCCACCCCGGAAAATGTAGTTCAAGCAGGGGTTAACGCGCTCAACACCGGCGACACTCACTATGGTCCATCACCAGGATTCCCAGCGGTGAGGGATCGCATTGCGGCGGAAGTATCGAGCACCCGGGGTATTTCTGTTACCGGGGAAAACGTAGTCATTACCCCTGGCGGTAAGCCGATCATGTTTTTCACCATGCTTGCCCTGGTGGATCCAGGTGACGAGGTCCTCTATCCCAACCCTGGATTTCCCATATATGAGTCCATGATTCGATTCACCGGCGGAGTTCCGGTGCCGATGAAGCTTCATGAGTCGCTGGGCTTCAATATCGATATTGAGGAAGTTGCCAGCCAGATCACTGACAAGACCAAGCTTATGGTGGTGAACTCGCCGAACAATCCCTGTGGCAGCGTAGTCTCCGAGAAAGACCTGAAAGCTCTGGCAGATCTGGCCATTGAACACGACTTGACCGTGCTCTCTGACGAAATCTACATACGATTTCTCTATGAAGGCGAGCACCACAGTATCACGGCTTTCCCAGGAATGAAGGAACGAACCATTATTCTGGACGGATTCTCAAAGACCTATGCCATGACGGGATGGCGGGCTGGTTACGGTGTTATGCCGCTGGAGCTGGTTGAGCCTATCTCTCGCCTGGTCACCAACAGTGTATCCTGCACGGCAAGTTTCACTCAGGCGGCCATGCTTGAAGCCCTTGATGGGCCGCAGGGCAGCTCCTATGACATGGTGTCCGAGTTCAAGGCTCGCCGAGATGTTATAGTCAACGGACTCAATGAGATTCCGGGAATTCGATGCGCCATGCCCAAAGGGGCTTTCTATGCTTTCCCTAACGTAGAGGACACGGGTATGTCTAGCCATGATTTTGCCGATCTGGTTCTTGAGGAGGCCGGGGTAGCTTGTTTGTCAGGTGAGTCCTTTGGAAAATATGGTAAAGGATTCGTCAGATTTTCCTTCGCCAACTCCACGAAGAATATCGAGGAAGCCCTGGAACGAATCGATAGGTTCGTCAAGAAACGAATCTAGATAGTTCGACGGTGGATTTCAAACAGAGTTTTGTGATGGGTTTGCGCGGACCGCGTTGTGACCTCGGCTGGTTTCGTCATTCATATTCCTGTATCATCGAATAGTCGGTTATAACCAGCCAAACGCGTTAGTTGGTCCTCCGAACAGGTTTATTTTTATACCTAGTTGCGCTCTAATTGTTTGCAGCCTTCGCATGTTGGCGGGCAGTCTTAGAGGGCGATTTACCAGCTATAATAAATCTAGATTCTTTTGAAATCACTCGGAGGCTCGATGCGTAAGTTCAGGATAGCGCTGGCCCAGATCGATGTTGCTGTGGGCGATCTAAAAGGCAACGCGAAAAAAATCATCGAGTACGTCGATCAGGCCCGCGAGCTCAAGGCTGACCTAGTGGCGTTTCCAGAGATGGCGCTGCCCGGCTACCCACCGGAAGACCTGCTGTTCAAGCCTCAGTTCATCAAGGAAAACCTGGCCTACCTGGACCAGATCAAAGCCGCTTCAAAAGGCATCGCCGTCATCACCGGATTTATAGATGTGGACCGCGACGTCTATAACGCTGCAGCCTTCATATTCGATGGTGAGATAATCGGGAAATACCACAAGATGTACCTTCCGAACTACGGTGTCTTCGACGAGGACCGCTACTTCAAGGTCGGCACTGAGTGTCCGGTATATGTCATTAACGGCACGCCCGTTGGAGTGAATATATGTGAGGATATCTGGCATGCCACTGGCCCCATAGTGGTGCAGAGGGCGGCCGGAGCCGAGCTTATCGTTAACATAAATGGCTCTCCCTTTCATGCTGGCAAGCGCAGCTTCCGCGAGAAAATGCTGGCTATCCGTGCCGCTGACAATGGCCTTTTCGTCGCCTACGTCAATCTCGTCGGAGGGCAGGACGAGCTGGTTTTCGACGGCGACAGCATGATTTACGACCCCGAGGGTGAGCTGGTTGCTCATGGAAGTCAGTTCAAGGAAGAACTCCTGGTGGCAGACCTGGACGTCGAGTTTGTGTTCCGGTCGCGACTCAGGGATCCCCGTCCCCGGAAAGAGCGCGAAGCAATGCTGCAACAGATCGGCTCTCCCCTTGTAACAGACGTATCTGAATATTCTGAGGCCTCTGACAAGCCAGCGATACCTGAGCTGCAACGGGAAACCTTTGACGAGGTGGGCGAGGTCTACGAAGCGCTGGTGCTTGGGACGCGGGACTACGTCCGCAAGTGCGGATTCAGCAAGGTGGTAATAGCGCTGTCCGGCGGCATAGACTCAACTATCGTGGCAACCATAGCCGTGGACGCTCTGGGCAGCGATAATGTCGTCGTCATAGCGATGCCATCCCGTTACTCTTCCGAGGGAAGCGTGACAGACTCTGAGGCACTGGCTAAAAACCTGGGCATTGAGCTCTGGAATTTGCCAATCGAAGAGCCCTTCACCGCCATGCTTAATACGCTGAACCCTCATTTTGAGGGAACGGAGTGGGGTGTCGCCGAGGAGAATCTTCAGTCGCGCATTCGCGGCAATCTCATCATGGCCGCGTCCAACAAATTCAACTGGCTTGTGCTGACAACAGGAAACAAGAGCGAGATGGCCACTGGTTATGCGACTATCTACGGCGATATGGCTGGCGGATACGCAGTCATAAAAGATGTGCCGAAGACGCTGGTGTACGAGCTGTGCCGCTATCGCAACCGATCGGCTGGCAAGGAAATCATACCCCAGGCCGTTATAGACAAGCCGCCTAGCGCGGAGCTTCGGCCTGACCAGGTAGACGAGGATAGCCTGCCGCCGTATTCGGTCCTGGACCCCATCCTCAAGGCGTACGTGGAAGATGACCTGAGCTATGACGAGATTATCGGCATGGGCTACTCTGAAGAGGACGTTAAGCGCGCCATGACGCTGGTGGACCGCAACGAGTACAAGCGCCGTCAGGCACCGCCGGGCATCAAGATCACGCATCGCAACTTCGGGCGAGACCGCCGAATGCCCATCGCCAATGGCTACCGGCCTTTTTAAGCGGTAGAGCCTTGCCTATCTGGCCAGCCTTCGCAGGCCAGCTGACGCCAGGTCGACTAGCAGCACTAGCAGCAGGTAGAAGGTCAGCAGCAGCGTTATTTCGTCGTACTGGAACCAGCTCATACGCAGCCGGAACTCGTGGCCCAGTCCTCCAGCGGCGACGAATCCCACCACCACTGTAGTCCGGATAATGACCTCCCATCTATAAAGCAGGTACGTGAGCAGTTGGGGCAAGACCTGCGGGAGGATGCCATACGCCAGCATCTGGAACTTGCCCGCGCCGGCGGAACGAAGAGCCTGCGCCGGACGGGTATCCATGTTCTCCACGACCTCTGCCGACAGCTTTCCCAGGATGCCATAGTTGTGAATGGCTAGGGCGATGGCTCCCGGAAGAATCCCTGGCGATAGCATGAACACAATCAGCATGGCCCAGAGTAGCTCTGGAATGCTTCTGGTGAATACGAATGTCGCACGAAGCATATGAAATGCCACCCTACTTGTCTTTCCACCTGCCCCGGCCAGGTCACCGTAGGCCACGTTGCTGGCCGCAGGAAGAAAAGTGACAAGCACTGCCACGCCTGCCATGGCGGTGGCCAGCACGCTCATGGCCAAGGTATCGACTGCCAACGCAGCGCCGTGCTTCCACGATTCCAAATTGAGGAAAGCTGGCTTATTGGTCGAACCGGCGGCCGCAAGCTCTCCCAGGAATTCGGTGATGCGCTGCCACGTCTGGGCTGTGAAAAGGGACGCGATGCCGCTGTCTTCGCCCAGCAGGATGTGCGCCCAGGAGACTATGGCAAGAAATAGGAAGCCTGCCAGTGAGGTAAGGCCGACGCTTGGCCGGAAAGCCAACGGCCATTTGGGACGATTCGGCCCGGTTCGAACGTTATCGGCGTTCACGGGGTCACGCTCTTGCGGACCAGGCTACTCCACAGGTCCACCAAGGCCACCAGACCCACCAGGAACAACAGAAGCGTCCAGACCTCGTTGTAGAGAAGGTCATTCAGGGAAAGTTGGATCTGGTAACCCAGCCCAGTAATGCCCACGAAGCTGAGGATGGCCGCAGAGCGAATGCCGCACTCCAGCCGATAGAAGGTGTAGCTCAGCATGTCTGGCATTGCCATGGGAAGGCGTCCGTACAGGAATACCTTGAACTCGGAGGCGCCGGACGTCCGGAGAGCATTCAGCGGTTCCTCAGGGACATCCACCAGAATCTCCGAGTAGATTCGGCCCAATATGCCTGCGTAGGGTATCGCCAGGGCAAATATGCCAGCGATGGGAGAGAGGCCAATGGCCACCACGAAGAGCCACGCCCACACCAGTTCGTGTATGGAGCGCAGACATCCCAGCACCACTCGAACGCCTGTAATAGTAAAGAACCTGCGGCTGCCGGGGCGTAATAATACGCCCGAGCCTAGCACGCCCAGCGGCAGACCCACGGCTATGGCCAGCGTAAGTCCTGCCACGGCGAAGGTCACCGTTGTCCAGCTAGCCGACAGCGCGAGAGCAAGGAAGCCCGATGAGAGCTCGGGAGTGAGGGCGGCCGTGAAGATCTGTCGAGCAGATTCCGCGCCGCCTGGATGCACCAGGTTGCCGTTCCAATCGACGGACAGCGCGCTCCATGCTGCAATGGCGATCAGAATGTAGGTTAGGAGCCGCCGACTTTCGAGAAAGCTACTGATGGCTGGCCGGGGTCCCAAGGCTTGTCTCTTTCAACTCATATAGGCCAACAAGCCTTTCCTGACTCAGCTCCTCTACAGGCAGATCGAACTGCACGACGCCGTTGCGCAGCCCGATGACCCTTTTGAAGTAACTGGACGAGAGGTCAAGGGTGTGGATGCTAGCAATCAGAGTCTTCCCGCGCTCTGTGGCGATATCCTTGAGCATGTTCAGAATATCGGCGGCCCGAGCGGGGTCCAGCGATGACACGGGCTCATCGGCGATAATCATCTGCGGGTCTTGAACTAACAGCCGGGCGATGGCCACACGTTGCTGCTCCCCACCTGACAGTCGAGCCGCCCGTTCGTGAGCCTTCCCGCCTATGCCCACCCTGTCCAGCGCCTGCATTGCCACTTGCCGATCTCTCGGCCAGACCAGAGACAACAGCGATTGAGCCAGGCTCCAGTCCCCCAGTCGTCCGGCCAGTACGTTGTGCAGCACACTCAGGTGCGGCACAAGATCGAACTGCTGATGGATTATCCCTACGAGTCTGGACAGCTCTCCGTTGGCCTGGATGCCGGAAAGATTGTTGCCTCCCAGAATCACGGTGCCCATGTCTGGCTGAATAACACCCGCCATCAGGTTCAGCAGTGTGGTCTTGCCGCTTCCGCTAGGACCGACAATGGCAACGGACTCTCCTGCATGGACAGAAAGGGATAGGGGCGCAAGGGCCGGCTGCCCGTTGTAGGACTTTTGCACAGCCTCAAGGGTGAGATGCGTAGGCGTTTGCGATTTCGTATTGGTCAATTTAGTATGCCAAGCTCTGCGGCGACGTCTTCGATTGACTGGTAGTTCTCGTTGTTGGAGGCCACGAATTTCTCTGCCTGGAAAAGCTCAAGAATTTCTCTTTGATCATCGTCAATGGCCAGAAGAGACTCCTGCACTCGGGCCGTGAAGCCCTCGCCGAAAGTCTCGTCAAGGTCGCCGCGCACTGTCCAGTTGTAGTCGTAGTAGGCAGGAGTTGCCGAGAGTACCCGCACCTTGCTCAGGTCTACCGCGCCCTTGGCCACGGCGCTGTCCCATACGGCTTCGTTAAGCGCACCCGCCTGAAACGCACCGCTTTCGACCAGTTTCCACGTCTTGTCGTGGGAGCCGGAGTAGTTCGGAGGGCTTAGAAAATCGCCGTCTGGGTCTATGCCGCTTTGCATTAGATAGTACCGGGGCATGAGGTGGCCCGAGGTTGAGCTCTCACTGCCAAAGGTGAAACTCAAATCTTGGAGGTCTTGCAAATCGTCAATGTCCAGGGCCGCGCCGACAATGAACTTGGAGTGGAATTCTGCATCTCTCGGTCGATGGGCAATGACCTTTGAACCGGAAACAGCGATGCGAGCCTGCACGCCTGTGAGGCCGCCGAACCACGCCATGTGAATCTCACCTTGCTTGAACCCGATCACCGTTGCCGCGTAATCGACGGTGGGGACAAACCTGACGTCTACGCCTAGTTCCCTGCTGAGGTATGAGGTTAGGACATCGTAGCGGCGTGCGATAGTTGAGGAGTTCTGGTCGGGGATTCCGGCGATTTTCAGGACTGGTGTCGCTTCTTCGGAGCTACACGCCGCCACCGCGAAACAAAATATGAGACCTACGGCCGCAAATAGTGGAGCTTTCATGAGAAGCGATATTCCTTATGAAA
>CAUZQF010000102.1:0-8195 GCA_963581905.1 Dehalococcoidia bacterium | reverse complement strand
GTGACGGTATATAACAGTGTGGCGGAAATGCTAGATGCCTTGCCTCCGGCCAGCGCAGCAATTCGCCGGGAGCTTATCACCGAGGGGCAGGCCTTCGTGGACGTTGGCACGCTGCTGGTGCTGGGCGGAGGCAATAGGCCGAGGGGCACCGCGTCCCACGAGGTCATGCACATATTGTCCCACAGAGCGGGAGATAGCATCTTCCGCAGGGTGCCATCCTGGTTGGGTGAAGGCCTATCTGAGCTTGCAAATCTGGAGCCGGGGGATTCCTACGATCGACACCTGGATTTTGCGATTGCCAACGACAGGCTGTTGCCAATCACATCCATGAGCAGTCTCCCTGGCAACCCGACAGATGTAATTATCTTCTACGGACAGGCCAGGAGCATTGTGCAGCATATGGTGGATAAGTACGGCACCGAAAGCATGCGTGAATTGATGGCGTCCATGAAGGAGGGCGTCTCGGTAGATGACGCCATATTAGATATTTATGGTATTAGCCGCGTAGAGCTTGAAAACGAGTGGAGAAATACTCTGGGCGCACCTGAGTTTGTTCCACCGAATCTGGACGCTTACTTGCCAACGTCGGTTCCTGCGGTGGCAATTGAGCTGTTTACGTTTGACGATCTGCGGAACACAGGGACGGGGCCGACGCCTGCAGCCGGAGAAGCACCAACGTCTACTGTGGAGCCTATATATACACCTTCGGCTACGCACATTCCCGAACCCACAGTAGCCGTGGCGGTGGCGGCGACCAGCGATCCTGTGGACGAACCCACTTCGGAACCTGAATTGGTGGAACCTCTACCTACGACGCAGCCGGTGGAGGAGGTCCAGCCCTCTGGTGGGGCCTGCGGAGTTCCTGTTAATGGTGGGCCGATCGAGGTATCTCTATTTGGCGTGCTGTTGGGTCTGGCTGGACTTGGTTACAAGGGGCGGCCTAGGAAAGAATAGCGTGAAGAGAGCATTTTTAAGCTTCAAATTATCAGTGAGTTTTGGGCTGTTATACGTCAGCCAGAACGGCTCGCTCTTCTGCCGATAGGACGCTTTCCAGGTCCAGCAGAATCAAGAGCTTGTTGTCGACCTTGGCGATGCCCATCAGGTAGTCGGGGTCTGCCGTGGTGATCACCGATGATGGAGGCTCCACTGAATCGCTGAAGATTCGCAGAACTTCGTTGACTGCGTCTACGATTACACCTATGTCCTGGCCTCCAATGTCGACCACGACGATTCGGTTTTCAGCCGACTGGTCTCCAACGGGGAGGCCGAAGCGCTTGCGGAGATCCACGACAGGGATTACCTTGCCGCGTAGGTTAATTACACCCTCGACGAACTCTGGCGTTCTGGGGACGTTTGTAATTTTCTGCAATCGGATGATTTCTCGAACGGCCCCGATGTCTACTCCGTAGGACTCCGTGGCCAGGTCGAAGCTAACTAATTGCTGCTCTGTAGAAGTCGCTTCATTTGTTGCTACAGTAGTCATTCAACTGAACCTCTTATCTGAAAAGTATCTGGGTTATGGGATTAATATCCAGGCTGGACAGACCTACTGTCGGCCCCTAGAGATCAATCCTCGGCTTTGCGGAAGTAGCCGCACAACTATTTTTTTCTGAAACTGATATTGGTGTAAGTCAGCGCCTTATTGGTCATATTATCCGAACCGGTGGGCAATGTACTGGAGGTTTCCCGCCATTTGACATAGGGTCATGTACGATGCCAAAGCGTATTAGAATTGAGTACGCTGTCCTTTTGAAAGTTCAAAGGCTTGCTGGGGCTACAGGCAGTGGCCCTTTGTATAAGCTGCTTTAGCCCCCACTCTGATCAATGATAGCCGCCGGTATTAATGCCCATAATAATTCTGATTTGGCCCGCAACCGGATCAATAACTTGAACTAGACTTATTTCTCAGGAATTTGGCAGGGAAATGGTTGTAGGTGCCTTTGTAACCTTCAACTAACTAAAAAAGGCTACGCCAAGCGCAACCTTTTCGAACGAAAGGTATGTAATTGATGTGCCTTTCGTACCATAACTTCCGTCCGTTGACGGCCTGATTTAGGCCTCCAGGCTGACTAATCCCTTCCGTAGCGCGTAACGAAGATGGTCTGTCCCGCTGTGAATGTCGAGTTTTCGCATTATTCGCTGGCGGTATGTCTGTATGGTAAAGGGGCTAACCTGTAGTTTCGTGGCTATGGTCTGGTGGCTGTGGCCCTCTGCCAGCAACGGCAGAACCTCTCGTTCGCGATTGCTCAGGCTGCTGTAGGTGTCGGTTCCCTCTGGATTGCCTGACCTATCAAGGCAGTCGCCTACCAGCTTGGTGGCCTCTACTCCTGAAATGCCAGGCAGCTCGATATCCATCAACACAACATCGGGCTTCATGCTGGTAATGGACTCTACGGCTTCCCAGCCGTCGCTCGCTTCGCCCACCAGGACCATGTCTTGCTGATCCTTGACGATCAGAGACAGCCCTCTTCGTATTATAAGATGATCGTCTACAACGAACACACGGATTTTCGTATTAACAGCTTCACTCATAGCAGTGCTACCGTTTGCTGATGCCAGCTGTACCATGATGTCTCCTATAGTATTAGGCCATATCCCTATTGATAAACCTAAGACCGTATGCGAACTGTCCATCTATTCAAGACATTTGCTACGTTAAACGGATGTAGCGGTCTGTACTTTGTTCCGCTACAGGAAGTACCTAATATCGGTACGCACTGGCTGTACCGGCAAGTGGCCACTCCCTTGACTCTGGACTTAATTGCCTCTAGCCTATCTCTACCTATATCGTAATCGTGCAAGGCATCCCGCTAAACGTCGTTCTGACTTATGTGATTGCATTACGTGCAAATACTGGAGAAATATACAGGAATGGAAAGCCACAGGGACTGGATGCGAGCGATCGAAAAAACATGGATTGTTCGTTTTCCTAAACAGCAATTGGCCACATTCGGAACCACGAACGTTGCATATTATGTAGTTACTGAACCGATCTACCAAGACCTTAGCTCAGGCCCGCAGGAGGGTGTTGTCAGGACAGGGCGTGTGATCGCTGCGAAGCCTGCCGTCGTTACGCCTTATTACGCTATGAACCTTGAGGGTTTTAGTTCTGAGGCCTACGAGTACCTCAACCACCTTTCGGAGACTTTTGGCGGCAATAGCCCCGGAGTGCTTTATCAGTATCGCAATCAGGCCGAGAAGACCGAAATTGTTGCTGGTTATGCAGACGAGATTGCCAACCGAATCGGTGACGATCTAGACAGTCGCAGAGAAGACTTGGCCGTGGTAATGGTCGGTGTAGACGAGTATTGGGACGTGGCTCTTGCCAAGTTCATTTACCAATTTACGTCATCGTCCGCCGAGAAAAACGTTCTTGAATTTAGGAATCAGGGATTGTTTGAACCTAATCCTGGTTTTGGCGACGTGCCTCGGGCGGCCACACAAGAGGTTGAGCGTATGTTCCGCGAGTCCGAAAGTGGCTCGGGCAACCCTGACCTTCTCAAGACGGAACTGGACAGATGGGGACTGTTTGACTACTACCAGGACAGGTTTCTGTCGCTGTTTCGCCGTTAGATAGGGTTCAACCGCGCTTCGCCACCTTCCTCAGCGGACTTGTACGCCGCCAGGACAATGGCCAGCGCCTTCAAGCCCTCTTCACCAGACATCCGCGGTACCCGGTCCTCCGAAATACTGGAGTGGAACTCTTGCATCATAGGCCTCAGGCCTTTTCTCGTCTCAGGCAGTTGTATGGTCCGGCTCGTAGGGGACGATTGAAAGTCGATTACGTCTCCCATTGGGTGGAACTTCAGGCTAGCTTCGCTTCCTGTCACTCGAATCTCATGCCTGGCCTCCGGTACAGGAGTCCCCCTGGAGAAGTTCAGAAGGCCCACGACGCCACCTGGCAGGCGCGCCATAACCGCAATGCCGTCCTCGCCCTGCGTCTGGTGATGCACCTGAGGCGGCTTAATGGCGAAGACGCTCTCTGGATAGCCTCCCAGGGTCATCATCGCGTCCACATAGTGGATTCCGCCGTCAATGAACACGCCGCCGCCTGTCAATTTCTTATCGGTTCGCCACTCGGTGGAGGCGCCGAAGCTCTCCGCATCCATCTGAATCTGCCTTAGCACGCCAATCTCCCCGGCATCGATCATGGCCTTGCAGCGCTCGATCGCGGGCAGGAACCGGTAGTTTTCAGCTACCATTAGCTTTACGTTGCAGTCCTTGGCAACCTGAATGAGCCGTCTCGCCTCTTCTACATCTCGGGCAACTGGCTTCTCCATCATGATGTGTTTGGAGCTACCCGCCGCTAGTGTTGCGTGCTCAAGGTGCAGATGATGAGGCGTGAAGAAGTACATGGCATCGATCTTGGAGTCTGCCGCCGCCTCTTTGTAGCTGCCGTAGTAACCAGAGCCACCGAACTGTTCGCAGTATGCCTTGGCCTTGTCACGGTCTCGGCTGGCGAAATAGAAATCGAACAGGTCTGTCATATCGCTGATTTCGCTAAGAACGGACTTGGCGTAACCACCGCATCCCATTATGCAAAGTGATATCTTCATTATTCAGTCGCCCCGTTTGGTGCTGTATCTGGCGTATGTATAGTTTCGGGCTCTAGATGAAGGAGCCAAATTTTGGCTGGCTAGGCCGTGACGGTGACCGGAATTGCCGCACCGACGTTTACAATAGGGCGAACTCGATTCACTGAAGTGCGGATCAGACTGATATTAGCATGAAAACGCTTTTTCGAAGAATTTTACGCTGGACCTTTTGGGTCGGCATCAGCCTGGTGCTGCTATCGATGTCGAATAGCACTCGCTACCTGAATCCAGCACAGGTAGCTGCCTCTCCCTATCTCTACAACATCGTGGAATGGGAGTTTCAGAACTTCCTGGGCAAGTGGGTGCACAGGCTGGGGGAAGTCCTTCCCGGTGATCCTGATCAGGCGGAACGACAGGCGGCAGTGGAGCAGTACTTCCAGCTGGGGCAGGAGGAGAGGGGGCTTGCCAGGGAACTCCGAGACGCCGCTGCCTCTGATGATGTTAAGGCCAGGGATAAGATCCAGTCGAGCCTTTCGAATCTGCGCGAACGGCGTGAGAGTATACGGGCCGTTGTCGAGGAGACGATAGAGGCGGGCATTAGCTCCATTATCGTGGACGAGGACCTTTCGACGGTAGGCCAATTCATTTTCCCGCCTGTAGATATTCGACTTGGGGACCCTCCCAAGCTACTTATTACATCCCCTCGAGACCGCATCGAGCGCGTTCACGACGTGCTTCTCAGCACCGACGTCACGCTGCAGGAGCGGGAAGCCATAGAAAGCCAATTGCTGACCGAGTCTGACATGGCGGCGCTGGTGGAGAACATAGGCGGGCTGGCGACATACCCGGCGTCCATCCCCACGAACCAGCCCATGCGCTGGACCTTCCAGGCCACGGCCCATGAGTGGATGCATCACTATATGTTCTTCCGCTCGCTGGGCCAGAACATGTTCAAGACCGGCGAAATGGTCACGCTTAACGAGACGGTGGCGTCCATTGCCGGCGATGAAATAGGGGACTTGGCATATGTTTTGCTGGGAGGAGAACTGCCTGTAGAAGTGCCTGCACCGTCTGAGGAAGACATCGAGGAGGCAGCAGATGACTCGGATGACCCAGATGAACAAGGCGACGAACTGGTATTCGACTTCAATCGCGAGATGAGGAAGACGCGGCTCCAGGTGGATGACCTGTTGGGCCAGGGCAAGATTGAGCAGGCGGAATCTTACATGGAGGAGCGAAGGCTGTTCTTCGTGGAGAACCGGTATTCGATCCGAAAACTGAATCAGGCCTATTTCGCCTTCTACGGCACCTACGCGGATACTGCGGCCTCCGTCAGTCCTATTGGAGATCAGCTGGTGAGGTTCCGCTCGTTTATGCCAGACGTAGGGACGTTCGTTCGCACGGTTTCTGGCGTTTCCTCGTATGAAGAGTTTCTTGAAATGCTTGGTGAACTGGAGAAATAGAGCATTTAGGGTAGCGATAAAACCCCCCATTTGACGCCATTCCCTACCCGTCGTACTAACCTCCATGGGAAGGTAATGCGTTGTACTTGTTGAACTCACTTGTGCTAACATCTGCTTAACTTTATTAATTGAAAGACTTATGTATAACCGAGACGAACCCGAAGTAAATTTAGAACAGATACTAGAGCGGCTCCGCAACTTCATTGGCAAGCTCAGAGGTGGCAGAGGTGGCGGAAACGGGCTCGCGTACATAATCATTGGTGGTTTTGCAGTGCTGCTGGGCCTATGGCTTGCCACGGGCTTCTACAGCATTGAGATATCTGAGCAGGGCGCCCAGCGGCTGTTTGGTAAATATCAGGGGCCACCTGTAGAGCCTGGTTTACACTGGTACTACCCTTCGCCGATTGGTGCGAAGGACGTTGTCGCGGTGAATGAGATTCGGAGCCTTGAAGTAGGCTTTAGAGGCAACACCGATAACCCGATTCCCGACGAAGCCAATATGATCACGGGGGACCAGAACATCGTGGTCGCTCAGCTTCTGGTGCAGTTCAGGATCAAGAATCTGGAACATTTCCTGTATAGAGCGGTAGACCCGGACGGCGTTACCATCAAGGACGCCGCCGAGACTTCCCTTCGACAGGTGGTCGGCCAGCGCGCCATTGACGATGTTCTTACTATCGAAAAAGAGGCTGTCCAGGTTGACACACAGCGTCAGCTACAGAAATTACTGGACCTGTACGAGACAGGCATTGATGTCACCGAGGTCAGGCTGTTGGACGTGAGTCCTCCTACGCAGGTGCAGGATGCCTTCGACGACGTGGTCCGTGCTCGTGAGGACAAAGAGCGAATCATCAACCTTGCGGCTGCCTATCGCGAAGGTCAGATTCCTCTGGCCAGAGGTGATGCAGCCCGTCTTACAGAAAGCGCAGCCGGTTTCAAAGAGACCAGGGTAGCGGAAGCCACCGGTCAGGCCGAGAGGTTCCTGGCTGTTCTTGAGGAGTATCGCAAAGCTCCCGAGGTTACGCGTCAGAGGCTATACCTTGAAGCCATGGAAGAGGTAATGCCGGGCATAAAGAAATTTATCGTTGACCCTGAGAATGGTGGGGGGCTGCTTCAATTCCTTCCTCTGACGGATGATGGTAATAGCAATGACCTGTTCCCAACGCCGAGCAACTAATATGAACTATTTTGAACGTGGTATAGAGATTCAAGCATGAAAATAATTGCTGGTCTGATCGTAGCTCTAGCCATTGGGGTATTTTTTCTGGTGCCACAGGTGGTTTTTGTTGTGGACGAAACAGAGGTTGCAATAGTCACTCGTTTCGGTGAGTTGCAAGGTGTGCAGGAAAATCCAGGCTTGAACTTCAAGACTCCCTTCGTAGAGAAGGTAACGAAATACGAAAAGCGACTTCTGATATTTGACGCGCCTCCTCAGTCTATGCTGACTAGAGACAAGAAGCGGCTCGAAATTGACGTATATGCCAGGGGTAGGATTGTAAACCCTCGGTTGTTCCGCGAAACAGTGTTCACGGAGGCCAACGCGGCCACTGTGGCCATTCCAATCATCTCTTCTTCACTGCGCGAAGAGATAGCCAAGGATGATCAGATCGAGATCATCGCGGTTAATCGCGAAGAGATTATGATTCGTGTTCGAGACGCCGTCGCTCCCCAACTGGTGCCATTTGGCATAGAAGTTATCGACATTCGCATCAAGAGGGCCGACTTTCCAGCTACAATCGCGGACAGCGTATACGCCAGGATGCAGGCAGAGCGTAAGCGTATCGCAGACCGTGAACGTGCCGAAGGTGCTGAGCGCGACGCTGAGGTCAGAGCTAGCGTTGACAGGGAAGCCGCTATCATCAGGGCTGAGGCGACACGAGACGCCCAGATCACCCGTGGTGAGGGCGAGGCAGAGTCTGTGAAGATATTCGCTGAGGCTTTGCAGCAGGACCCGGACTTCTACGCCTTCCAGCGGAGTCTACAGGCGTACAGGACCTTCTTGCCGGATGGCAACACTACGTTGGTACTACCAGCCGACAGCGAGCTTTTCCAGTTCCTGCAGTCACCCATGGGCAGCAACAGGTAGGCTTACACCGCCAAACGAAGGCGCTCGTTGCTGGGTTGAAGCTACCCGGCGTGTTGGCTTTCATACCGTAATCTCATTGGGCCTTCCTATTTGTTCTGGACGTATGCCTTA
>CAUZQF010000101.1:0-8308 GCA_963581905.1 Dehalococcoidia bacterium | reverse complement strand
TGCTATTGGCTTTGGCTGTAAGTTTCGCCGCTTTAAACTTCTGCTGGGATTCCCGCAACGTCGGCAAAATACCTGTCTTCGCCGCTGCCTCGTCTGACAAACACGACTTCGTTCGTTCCCACGTAGCGGTCCCGGAACTCTTCGAAGTATTTCAGGCGCTCTGGCTGATACTCAGTGGCTTTTTCATTGTCGTCTAACCAGGGATTGGGAAAATAAAACCGAATCAGCGTAACGCCGTCCGCAGCAGACAGCCGGACGTAGTAGATCTTGGGCATAATATCGTGGCCGCTGTCGGAATTCTCCACGAACTGCGCACCATCGACGGTGGAAAGATTAAGGTGCACGTGCCAGTCCTTGGACTCGATAGTGGCCCACTGGCCCTTGTACTCGGGTTCCGGCATGCCCCTGGCGTGCATCTCGCTGACGGCACCGCCCGAATCTATAACGACCAGCATCTGGTCCGAGGTTATTAGCTCTGTTATCAGCTTCTTCAGCGTATCTTGATTCATTATTTCTTGCCCTGACGCTTTTTAGCAATTTCAGTCCACCCCGCGTCACCCGTCACCCAACACTTTAGGCAGAACGTAAGACGGTTCCTACCAGTTCCTTACAGAACCCGTTCAAAAAACTTTCGTTGACGATACGGAAAGCTGAATGGTAGCATCGCAGGGTATGGACACAGTTATTTCCGACGGAATTTAACACATATATGTACACATATACAGCCCGACCATGCGATCGGAGTAAACGGTGGCGCTAGCCGAAAGACTGGCTAGACGCAGCCCCATTTATTACGGATGGGTGATTCTAGCGGCAGCCGGCAGTTCCATGGTAGTACGCAATGCCGCCGCCAGCCTGACCATCGCCGTATTCATCTTTCCCTTATCTGATGAGCTTGGCTGGAGCAGAACGCTTATCGCAGGTGCCGCAAGCCTGGGCGGCGTGCTGGCAACGCTGGCCTCGCCTGTCATAGGCTGGCTGGTGGACAAATATGGCGCCAGGTTAGTGCTGGCCTCAAGCATCTTCATTCTCGGCCTTTCGACCATGTCGCTAGCCTGGGCTACTGCCCCAGTAGTGTTCTACCTGGCCTACGCCACTGGACGTGTGATCTTCGCCAGCCCGATTCAGATCGGCGCATCAGTAGTCGTGTCCCGCTGGTTTATCAGGACCAGAGGTCGGGCCAACGGCCTTCTGTCTTTGTCCCACTCAATAGGCATGGTGAGCTTCCCTGTAATCGCTTCCCTGATCATTGCCAGCTCCGGTTGGCGCTCTGCCTGGTTCGTGCTGGGGCTCATGGTGTGGATAATAGCGCTGCTCCCGGTTTCACTCCTGATAGTTCAGCGGCCCGAGGATGTGGGGCTTCTTCCAGATGGCGACACGCCCGACCCAAGCACAGGCGGTGACGCGACCACTGTGGTTGAGGAACCCGAGTGGACGTCCAAACAGGCTATGCGAACATCGGCCCTTTGGATATTGGCCATAGGCATCGGCCTGCTATTCGTCATGCAATCCGGAATCAACGTTCACATGGCGGCGTACTTCCGAGATCAAGGGCTAAGCGCATCCGTTGCAGGCCTCGCCTTGAGCTTCAACGCGGGCTTCATGGGCGTAAGCAGCATGATTTGGGGATGGCTTGTCGATAGACTCCCGGCAAGGGTGACCTTAGCCCTGGTGGCTCTGATAATGGCCATTGCCTCTGTCCTGCTGGTCGCAGCCGATACCAATGCCGAGGCCCTGGGTTATTCGGGCCTCTTCGGGTTTGGCGTAGGCGGCTTGCTGGTTGTGCCTCCAGTGGCCTTCGCCAACTATTTCGGGAGGCGCTCTCTTGGTGTCATTCGCGGCATTGCAGAACCCTTTACGTCAATGGGTCAGGCAATCGGGGCACTGCTGTCGGGCGCTATATTCGACATCACTGGCAGCTACATGATCGCTTTTATGACCTTCGCCGTCATTGGCGGGGCAACTATGATTCTAGTGATGATGGCCCGCCCGCCTAAGCATGTTTCCGAAGTTGCTAAAGCACAGAAAACTTAGGACCGAAATGCACCTGCGGCCCTGTAAGCCGGTGGCGAGCCTTAATCTGACTCATTGACCAGACTGCGCCTATCGTGGTATGATTATTTAAGGTGGACGATTCTTCTGGAAAACGCCCGAAACTAAACTGCCTCATGCAACAGATAACAGTCGTTGCCATGGGCAGTTTGTGGTTTTAAGGATATGAGCACACACGCCGCAGTCATCCTTGCCGCCGGCAAGGGCACCCGCATGAACTCCCAAACTCCCAAGGTACTCCACCGCGTGTGCGGGACAGAGATGCTGTGCCTTGTCGAGATTGCAGCAAGACAGGCAGGCCTAGGGCCAATCGCCGTGGTTGTGCCATCAGACTCCCAGCAGATCGAGTCCGCCCTCGGATCAGACGTTTCGTATGTCACCCAAGAGGAGCAGCTGGGCACCGGCCACGCGGTATTACAGGCCGAGGAAGTGCTTAAGAGCGCGGACAACGTCCTGGTGATGTACGGCGACGTGCCTCTTGTTGCTGCCCAGACGCTGAAGCAGATGATGAAGCTTCACGACGATACTGAGGCATGCATTACTCTGCTTACTTCAAAACTGGTAAACCCCGACGGCTTGGGACGGATAATCCGTGACTCGTCTGGCTCCGTCACAGCGATAATTGAGGAGCAGGACGCAGACGCCGAGACAAAAGCCATTCGTGAGATCAACAGCGGCTTTTACTGCTTCCGAGCAGCCTGGCTATGGAAACATCTCAATGGCCTACCACCCTCCCGAAAGGGCGAAGTGTTCCTCACTGACCTCGTGGCATTGGCCGCTAAACAGGGCATGCAGGTAGAGTCGGTACTATCCGAGGACGCCTACGAAGTCATGGGTGTGAATAATCGTGTTCAGATGGCTGAGGCCGAGAACGTCATGCGCCAACGCATTCGAGAGAACTGGATGATGGAAGGCGTATCCATGCCTGACCCTTCGTCTGTGTATATCGACCACACAGTCAAGCTGGGCCAAGACACTGTTATCCTGCCTAACACGCACCTAACGGGCCGAACGCTGGTGGGCATAGCCTGCCGCATCGGACCAAACTCTATGATCTCAGACTCCATTATTGGCGACAGATGCGGGGTCCTTTCTTCTGTCATAAGGGACTCTCATTTAGGCGACAGAGTGGACGTTGGACCATTCAGCCATATTCGCGGCGGTTCGCATCTGGAGAGCGGCGTTCACGTAGGAACCTCCGCTGAAATCAAGAATAGCCATCTTGGACCGGACACGAAGATGGGCCACTTCAGCTACATGGGCGATGCCCATCTCGGCAGCAACGTAAATATCGGCGCCGGTGCCATCACCTGCAATTTTGACGGCGAAAACAAGAACGAGACCCATATTGGCGACGACGTTTTCGTAAGCTGCGACACCATGCTTATCGCCCCTGTGACCATGGGCGACAGGTCTTCCACCGGAGCAGGCGCTGTCGTTACAAAGGACGTGGCGGCCGACTCCCTAGTAGTGGGAGTTCCGGCAAAAGAATTTCCGAAGAAACCAAAATTAGATTTAGATAAGGAGCCGAGTTCATAACGCATCGGGTCGATTATTTGACCATGAGCGTTTATTACTATGGATAGTGATAGTAGCAGTACCCTCTTACCCGCAATAACCTTCATTGGTTCGTTTCTTGTATTTAACCTGGCGTATCTCGCCGAATCGACGATATCCGCAGTGCGGCGCGAGCGCGTGCAGCGACTGGTGGCAGAGGAACAGCCCGGAGCCGCTAAGCTAGACACCCTTCAATCCCTCCCCCTAGGTCCAGTCGGGTCGGTAACCGTGCTCAAATACTTGAGCCTGGCAGGCGGCTTCGTATCCGCTGCGGTTTTTGCCCTGACTCAGGTGGGGCAGAATTGGGTGGCGATCGCCGTGTCTGGCCTCGTCGTGCTGAGCATGCCGCTGGTGGCATACGCCGTTGTACGGTCCGTGTCAGCGTCACACGGCGACAAAATCGCCCTCAAGGCAGCTTATCCAGTGAGAACGCTGGCCTGGTGTCTTCATCCCGTTCTCTTATTTGTCGCAGCCTTCACCGCCAAGTTCGCTCGGCCAAATGGCAACGGCCACGAGGACACCGACATTCCAGTCGTCGAGATCGGCATGGCCCTGGAGGAAGACGGCGAGCTGCTGGACCAGCGCGAGGTGGAGATGATACGCGGCGTCGTTGACCTAGACGACACCGTTGCAAGAGAGATAATGATCCCCAGGGTCGACATGACCGTCGCGGAGATTGGCATGCCTATTGGGGAGATGGCCGCAATGATGGTCGAAAAGGGCCACAGCCGAATCCCAGTCTATAGGGAGCGTCTGGATCGCATAGAGGGTATCGCATATGCCAGAGACATTCTTGGGGAGCTGGCAACTCGCGAGAATGCCCCTGAGATTCTAGTGGAGAGCATACTGAGGCCTCCTCTGTTCATACCAGAATCAAAGTCCCTGGAAGACCTGCTTAGCGAGTTCCAGAACCGGCGAGTCCACATGGCGATTGTGGTCGATGAGTACGGAGGTGTTTCCGGCCTCGTGACCATCGAAGACTTGCTTGAAGAGATTGTGGGCGAGATATTGGATGAGTTTGACGAAGGCGAGCCCGAGATAATTTCTCTAAGTGATACCGAGTACATGATGGACGCTCGCACCAGCATTGATGATCTGAACGAACTCCTCGGCCTAGTTGTCGAAGGAGACGGCTTCGATACGCTGGGCGGCTTTGTCTACCAGCGTCTGGGCAAGATCCCAAATCCTGGCGACTCAATGAACTACGACGGCCTAAAGATAGAGGTTATCTCTACTACTGGTCGGCGACTGAAACGCCTGAAGGTTACGAAGCGCCCTGTCGAGAGTGTTAAAGAATCGGCCTGAGCAGAGTAATACGCCAATGGCCGAGCCTTTTTTCACCTCTATGGCACACCTACCCGGCTTTGACACTCAGATTCCGCTGAAAGGGCCGCATACGAGGTCCCTATCACTGTGAGCACGTCTTCAGCATGCTGGGTTTCTGTCACTATCGCTGCTAATACGCCGCTATAGGCATCTCGTGACGCCGTAGGAGGACTGGTGCCATCTTCATCGTCCTTATAGGGTCCGTCCGAGAGTAATGCCCTACCGTCCGTGTGGCTCTGAACCAGTACCTCACCAGCCAGTCCCGCATAATCCTACCACGGCCAAAATATTAACAACCGCTGCCCAGAGCATCAATCCCTGCCTGCATGCCCTAATGACGGCATTGGCCTTCTCCACATCCCTTGACCAATATGATGCCGCTGCCAAAGCTGGCAACTGCGTACGGCCCTCGGAATGGTCGCACATTGACAGCAGAAAAGCCTCCAACACAACTCTGACGCTGCCTGATGGTCTGTAGTGCTGACCTTGCGCCTATTGCTCCAAGGCTGCGAGCCCATGCAGCGTTGGCATCACTCATGAAACACCAGCTACGGCCAACGCGACGCACTATTGGAGCCAGGCCCTATCTATATATGGTATAGCCCAACCCAGTTTTGGAGCAATAAAATAGGCCTCCGCAATTCAATGCGAAGGCCTATTTTCCAGTTCTATTTCAGCGCTTGGCTGTTACTTATTGGTAACTGCTACCAAGATTGGAGCACTTACCGTGCTAGACGAAGCACTACCACTGGCATTGACGCTGTACACATCGGCATCCTGATCTACGGTTGCCGTTAGTGATAGAGCACCAAAGTCGTTAACGACTCCACCAGCTACAGCCTCACCTCCTATAGAAACGGTGACGCTTTCACCAGCTGCCCAGCCTGCCAGTAGTACGGTAATGTCTCCGCCCACTGCTACGACTGATTGGCTAAGTGCGATGCTAGGTGTTCCACCAGAACCCATTTCCACCACGCCGATGGATGCGCTGGCTCTGCTTCCCTGTGATCCGCTCCCCAGCACTGCGAAGGGATTAGCTCCGCCACTGGACAGTGCAATTAACCTAGCCTTAGTTGGCTTCTTCATGGCTGAGCCAATATCTGGTGTTGAGTACCTGAAGTTTCCACCAGCATCAGCTGTTACCTGAGCTCGAGCATTTCGGACACCGATTCCACCACCTAGCAAAGACTGGGTTGTGTCATCGATTACCAACAAGACTGCTACAGTCTCGTTTGCCTTGAAGCCGGAACCCGACACGCTCAAGGCACCGTTTATACCAACAGTTTCCTTACTGAGCGTAATGGACGCCTGTCCACCTGAGGCACTACTACCGCTACTACCTTCTTCGCCTGCACTGCCAGCAGTACCGGTAGAACCAGCGGGACCAGCGGGACCAGGAGCACCAGGATTACCGGGGTTACCCGGAAGTCCAGGTTCACCAGCCGCACCAGTACCACCAGGGTTACCCGGAAGACCCGGTAATCCAGAAGCACCTTGAGGTCCCTGAGGACCCGTACACGCTAATATGCCTATGACGAAAACAGAGAAAAGCAGGGTAATCGTCTTACCCTTGGACGGGAAAAGCTTTCTCATCTGACCACCTCTATATATACATTGAAGATGCGACATAGCCGCTAATTACAACATGCGGCAAAAATAACTGAACAAAAATTTCGCCGGCTAACCCAGCGACCTTCGAACAGCGGTCTAATCATATTCACCGTGGAACCTGATGTCAATACCTTTCAGTACCCTTTTGGAACTGACCTTCGGGCCGCTGACACTAAGGCCTGCGGGCGTATACGAAGCAAGTCTCACGGTATGATTTCAATTCAGATTCAGCCACCCTGGGGAGGGAACTAACCGCATAATCTAATCATCACTCAACATGCATAAAAAGTTCAATAGCCTATTTGACCCAATTGCTTTGAAATCACAGTCAACTGAGGCACCAAATGCACAAATGGCGATTAACTTGCTGTTTCAGCGCGAGAGAGTGAACTGATTTATGCTTACAAGGAAAAGGCTGAGTTCAGGAGAGTTTTCTCTTTTTAGGCATGAAAGACGCTGTTCAGGCTATGTAAACCACGAGCAATCTAACGATGCCATTTGCAGAAAGCAGCTTGTGATGATTCCAAGCGAATGATATATTTTCTAGTGTTGCCCCTGTAGCTCAGCGGATAGAGCGTTGGCCTCCGGAGCCAGAAGCGTGGGTTCGAGTCCCACCGGGGGCACTCCTTCCCCTTAGCACCCTCTGCACAGCTCTGGCCGGCAAGATCTCAGACAATGACTCCTGATACCACTTATCCTGTTTCGGCTGTTGTACCGACGGCCTCATTTATCTCGATGGTTCTGGCAAACTCTGCCTCTTCTATCTTCTCCAAGAGGCCTTCTCTGCTCAGGGGCTTCTGTATGAAAGTGGTGTCGGTTGCCATGGCTCCGTGGCCAATGAGGGATTCAGCTGCGTACCCTGATGTGAAAACGACCAGTGCTTCAGGATGAATGTCACTCATTATCGCAGCCAGGTCTTTTGCTCCCATCATCGGCATTAGCACATCGGTGACCAACAGCCGGGACGGCATTGGCCACGGCCTCTGTGTCATTGGAAGCGATCGGTTCAGCAAAAACGTCTGAAACCGCTGTCGAAAGAGACAGTCCTCTTACCTTCACATCTTCCGTAAACTCAGCCGTTTCCCTCTTCACGTCAAGCAATATCAACGCGACGGAGGCAAGGCCCAGAACTAGTCCCATCGTGATAGTGAGGATTACTGTTAAGCTAATTTTGAATGCGAATTTCCGCATTGAATTCGATATCGTCCTATCCCGTCCCGCTTAGGACGGCCAGTGTGCTTTATGTGTGCCTAAAGAGTGCCTACGCACACACATACTAGTCCAGCCCATGCCCCAGGGCGTGGCAGGACGCCCGTAGAAGGTGTGGGTGCTAGTTTTGATTTGCCCAGCACCTAACACCAGTGTCAGCCGCCATAGGGGTAGCGTTTATACTTGTGATAGGGGTTTTCAGCAGATTGCCGACTATTCTGCGGTCACGAGAAATCGCGCCTTCAGATAGGCCTGCTCCTGCGTTGCACAGAGTCAGGTAGCGGGTGCGAATGCGATGAATACAAAGGGTGCTAGTCGACCAAAAAGGCCCTGATTAGACTAGGACGAGGCTGGATCGTTTCGAGCGCCACGCGGTCCAGCAGGCCGGGTATCGGCCCAAATAATTAAGCGTCTTCCCCAAGCCAGCGATGAGGCAGTGTCAGCATACTATTGAAGCCCAGCTCGGCACACAATGCCT
This sequence comes from Dehalococcoidia bacterium, assembly GCA_963581905.1. GTDB lineage: Bacteria > Chloroflexota > Dehalococcoidia > Lucifugimonadales > JADFKI01 > Casp-Chloro-G4. The sequence continues at coordinate 75 of CAUZQF010000101.1, read as the reverse complement.
CAAATGGCGCCCTGGGCACTCCCAGCCACTCCAGCTCTTCGACGGTCTCCGATATCAGGACGTCCAGCCTCAATG